>JAQTZX010000015.1 GCA_028687525.1 Candidatus Omnitrophota bacterium | reverse complement strand
CGACGGGAGGAAGGACGGGCAATTCTACGCCACCCGGGGACTGCGGCAAACCGGATACCACGGATTCCGGAGGAAGATACAAAGCAATGGCCGCCAGCACACGATTGGCGACAATCTTATACCCTTCGGCGTTGGGGTGGATAAAATCGCTCTTGCGGCAGGGATTGGTGAGGATATTATCAAAAACGTGCGGGACGAATACCGCCCGGTGAACGTCACTCAAACGCCGAAGTTCTCTGCCAAGGTCGGCCATGACAAACTGCGTGCTTATATCCACCACCGCTGCCATAGCGCCTCCGGCCTGGATCTGTTTTATCATTTCCGCCATGTTGCCGGCGGTTTCTCCGATCGTGATCTTCTCCAGAAAATCATTCCCGCCGAATTCGATAATCACCAGGTACGGTTCTTTATCCAGCACATCGGCTTTCAGCCGAAGCAGAGCCTTGGCCGAGGTATCGCCGTCCACCCCGGCGTTGATTACCGGAAGTTTCAGCATTTCTCTTAAACGGCTGGGATAATCCTCTCCCTTTTCCACCCCGTATCCGAAAGTAATACTGTCTCCGAAACATATAATATTCTTTCCCTTCGAATCCCTGTTCACCACCTCTTTTTCCGCGCATCCCCCCAGAAACACCGCAAACAATAGAACTAACGGGATTTTCCTCCGCAATACGCAAAGTATGGTTTTATGCATTTTTCTTTTCGGTAAACTGCCGGCGCCACGCCTTATAGGAAAGAAGGATTCCGCCTTTTGGCATACCGTTAACGGTGAGTTATCTCTCATATTTAATCCTCAATTGCCCGCATGCGGCCTGGATATCCGTGCCGCGTTCCCTGCGCAAAGTCACGTGAACCCCGTGTTGGGCAAGGAAATCCCTGAAACTCCATATCTCTTCCCGGGAAGGAGCCTCAAACCCGCACTCCCCGACCGCGTTAGCGGGGATAAGATTTATTTTAGCGTTCATGCCTTTTACTATTGTACATAATTTTCGCGCGCAGCGCAAATCGGAATTTAATCCCCGTATCAAAATATACTCAAAGGTGACCTGGCGGCCGGTATTTTTCGCGTACGCGCGGCAGGCCTCCAGAAGAGCGGGAAGAGGATACTTTCTATTAACCGGCATGATCCGGGAACGGACCTGGTCATCGGCCGCGTGCAATGATACGGAAAGCTCTATCTGCAGTCCTTCTCCCGCCAGGCGCTGGATGCCGGGAATGATACCACAGGTTGAAATGGTGATCCTTCGCGCCCCGATATTTATCCCTTCCGGGGCGTTGATCATGCGGATCGCCTTCATCACATTGTCATAATTATCAAAAGGCTCTCCCGTGCCCATAAAAACCAAATGAGTAAGTACGCGTCCCGGAGAATTATCTTTAAGCAAAAACACCTGGTCGAGTATTTCCCCCGTGGTAAGATCCCGCTTGAATCCGCGTAAACCGCTGGCGCAAAAACCGCAGGCGAATTTACAGCCGGCCTGCGTGGAGACACAGCCGGCCGTCCGTTTCGCGGTGGGGATGGAAACCGCTTCCATGGAATTTCCGTCGGCGGCGGCCAGGAGCAGTTTAACAGTCCCGTCTTTTGACTCTAACCGCTCCGCCACCCGCAGGTCAAAAAACGTGAAATGCCCTTCCAATTTATCCCTGAGCGGCTGCGGCAGATCGCTCAAGGCCGCGAAATCCCGCGCTCCTTTTTTATATACCCAGGAAAATATCTGCCGGGCATGATACAAGGGTTCCTGCCACTTCTGCAGGACCTGTTTCACTTCTTCAAGACTGTATTCTTTAATATTTATCTTCCGTGGACTGTTATCCGTCATCTATTAACCGTTAATTAATGCCCTTTTTTATCATTCCAGCATCGGCCTGAGTCCCGCGATGCTGTAAAACAAGTCCCGGCTGCTTATATAAGAACCTTATAAATAATATAGGGGATTTTAGATCTCTGAGCGTAAAAACACCATCCCAATAAGACGCCCGGAGGCTGTTTTTAACTTTATTCCCCGTCATAGCCAGTTATTATACCATAAACTAAAAAGAGGGCGGTTCTATTTTTCCTGGAAAGAAGTTAATTGGAAAATAGAACCGTCCCCTTTTTTTCGCTTGGCAGGCTTCAACAGACTGTTAGAACGCGTATTTTAAGTTCATAAAAACCTGGCTGCTCTCCCGGAACTGGCCGTTGGTATCCTGCACATGCCCGTAGAAATAATGCGCGCCGACGGTCAGCCACAGGTTATCCTTAAGCTCATAGGTAACCTTTGGGGATATCCTGCCCTGATTATCATCGGTCCCGGTCCAGAAAAACTCCGGTTTCACGCGGTCGTGAAGAAAACTCTTGGTCAGCTTGAAAGAAAATATGTTTTCTATCTGGTCCGCCGGACCGTAGGTATAACGGTTCAAGGTGACCTTTCCCGGGATCCCCGGTTTGGCGTCTTCCATGATGTACTGCGCGAACTGAAAACTGGCCAACCACCCGGTAGCGATATACCGGTCGACACCGAGGAGCCAGAACACGTTATCCCAAAGGTGATATCCCGTTGAAGAACCATCGGTCCCGTAATATACCGGTTCGCGGTTGTAATAAGCAAAGTCTCCGCGCAGCGTTATCCCTTCCAGGGGTCCGGGATTGGTAAAAGTTTTGTTGAAAGAAGTCCCGTACATGTTCCATTGCTTAAACTCGCGCAGAAACGAATACTTGTTCAGATAAGGATTATATACCTGCGTATAGGTGCTCGCGGAATAGTAATATCCGTGCAGGTAATTAAAGGTATAGTCCATGTCTCCGACGCGGTCCGACCACTGCACGCCGAAAGTGGAATTTTCGAATTCTTTATCCGGATATTGGATATCTTCAACCACGTTTTTGCCTTTTTTCCACGAATCGTATAAGGTGTATGACCGGAAGGTATACGGCGATCCCGGCGGAGCGGAAGTTGATTGTTCAAAATCGGGGATGACTAAAAACTGCAGGGTTGAATTCAATTTCGGGGAATATTTCACATTTGCCATCCATAACGGGATACGGATATCGGCCATATCCTGCACCCAGTATTCGGTCAGGTCAAACGGATTGACCCTGTCCAGGATAGTTATACCGTCGGCCTGCCCCCAGGCGACCTGTTGTTTCCCCAGCCGCATATCCAGTTTATCCGAAGTATAATCCAGGTAACAATCCCTCAGCCAGTCCGTGCGCTGTACGTGCTGCATAAATGTCTGGGCGCTGTCGTATTTATCGCGCCAGCTGTACGCCGCGTCATACCAGTACCTGCCGCTGGCAAACATCGCGAACTGATCGTTAAACGTATACTCCCCGGAAAGGGAAATAATGTTCTTGAATTTGGGAACTTCGTTAAGCGATTTCATGCCCAGGGCAGTCTCGTTTTTCAAATATCCGCTGATGGATAAATTCTCCACCGCGCCGGCATAGGAATTCAGGAATGTAAACGGGACCACCAGCAACAAAATAATTAATTTCCGCATTTTATATGCCTCCTGTTAAAAAAAGGGGACGGAAAAAAAAGGGGACGGTTCTATTTTTCTATAGTATTCATGGTCTTCGTTGACAAGAAAAATAGAACCGTCCCCTTTTTTTTCCGTCCCCTTTTTTTAGTTCCCTTCCATAAATCACCATCGCGACCTCGATAACGCCTTTTCCGTAAACAGTTCCTCGCTCAACCCCTGGTCATACCTGATATCGCTGTTTGCGATGACCGTGCGGTGCCCGCTGCGCAAGTCTTTGCATTCAAGCAAAACCTGGGTCGCATAATCCTTTCCGTCCACTTTAAAGATCCGGAAATCCTTGAATATGGTCTTGAACATCTTACCGTCCGGCCCGTACATCTCTTCGTATACCCCGCCGCCCGTGTTCTTATCCACCCACAAGACCCTTTTCGAATAATACCAGGGGGACTTTTTCGGTTTCGCCTCAATCACAAAACAAGGGGCATCCTTGAAATAAACCTTCTTGTCATATTCACAATCATACCCCTTGAAATTCTCGCTGCCGATAAGGATGTAGGTTTCGTCTTCAAATTTCCGGGTGACGATATCATCAACCGTGAAATCTGATCCCATGAAAGTATCATCGGCGTTCGCGGAAGAAATCTTACGGATCTTTTTCAAAGACGGAACCCAGAGCCAGGTATCGGTCTGTCGGGCCGGATTCATATACGTCCAGCCCAAAGTGGCCAGCCCGCGCACCTGCGCGGGAGAAGTGAATAGGTTCAAGTCCTTATACGCGAGATCATCCGATTTCCTTCCCAGGGTAATCCGCTGCCGCGATGTCGCACGCTCGCGGGTACTCCCGGATTTATCCACGAAATACGCCGTTCCGTTCAATTCGACATCCCGCGCGAATTTCGTATATTTCACGAAATACTCGATTTGCATGATCTCATCCGCGGTCATGCCGTCGCTCGGTTTATAAACATTAAAATACTCCGGCTCCGAAGCCGAAGCAACCCCCGTCAGCAAAATCATTGCCAGGGCCGATAAAAAAAATCGTTTCATGGCGACCTCCCCTTATAAAATGCTCATTTCTTCAGGAACCGAGGCTTTACCGTCATGATCATAGACGGTAATATCACCAGCGTCCCTATCGCGTTAAAAAATATGAAAAATGCAAGGAGCGTTCCCAGGCGCACCTGCATGAGAATGGAAGAAAACATCCAGACGGCGATGCCGAGGGTCAGGCTCAAACCGGTAAAGAACACCGATTTGCCCGACGTGGACATGGCTTCGACGATCGCATCCTGCAGTTTAAGCTTTTTATCCTTCAATTCATCCTTCACCCGCTGCACGATGTAAATCCCGAAGTCATCCCCGAATCCGATACCCAAAGCCACCACCGGGATCATTTCCGCGGTCAATCCGACCCGGCAAAACCCCAGGATCCCGAATACCAGAAAAGTCCTGAAAACCAGCGGTACGATCAACAGCCAGCCGGATACCAGGGAACCGTACGCCAGGACCAGGCACAAGAACACCAGAAACGAAGTATATAATGAATTTACCGGCAGCATGGTCTCCACGATCCGGTTCACCGCTCCCAGCATGCCTATACTGCCTCCGGCGTAGTAAAAATCGATATTTTTATCCTTATGGTTCAGCCTGATCCACTCTTCGGTTTTACCGACCAGAGCGTTGATGGTGGAGGCTTTATGGTCTTTCACATCCACCTTGATGTTGGCGTATTGATAGTTGTAATTCACCACCGGGTCGAAATCCCCCGGAAAACCGGTCAGGGAATACAAAAAGAGGTATTCGGCAATGGTTTTATCGCTGTCCGGGATCCGGTATTCCTTCCGGTCGCCGGCAAACATGGACATATTCATGCCTTTGATATACTCCGCCAGAGACAGGCTTCTGCCCACGGCCGGGACCTCTTTTTCCAGATACCGCTGCAGGCTTTCCATCTCCCGCAAAGCCTGACTGCTCAAGAAAGCGTCCGGGGCTTTCCCTTCCACGAAAATATAGTATGAATCGGAAGAACCGAATTGATCGCTGATGAATTTTTCCGCGCGATTATAATCGCTGTCACGGTACAAAAGCGATGTCCCCGGCTCTTTATCCCCCACGATCAACCTGCTGGTGCCGAAAACAGCGATAAAGGTAAGGACAAAAAATATCCCGATGACCGCCCTGCGCGATTTTCTGTTTACCGCCAATCCGGCGAAATATCCCAGGATCCGGTTGGTAAGCGTGGTCCGTTCTTCTTTGATAACCTCCAGACGCCGGGGAGGTTTCATAAAAGAAAGCAGGTTGGGTACCAGGATTATGGTCGCGAAAAATATGCTAAGGATCCCGAATCCTATGCCTACCGCCAGGCTGCGTACCATCCCCAGAGGAACCGCGAAAAGCGTAAACGGGCCGATCCCGTCGGTAAGCAGGCCGGTAAAAGCGGGCACGAACAAAGAACGTGTGACCTTGACGGCCGCTTCCTTGGAATTCTGTTTTTCCCCGGCCATGTATTCATAATAACGTTTAATAAACTGGACGGAATGGCTCACTCCGAGCGCGAATACCAAAAACGGGGCAAGCACGGTCGAGGGAGTGAGTTTATACCCGAACATTGCCATCAACCCCAAACCCCACAGCGTGGCCAGAGAGGCGGATAACAAAGGCAGTAAAACCCCGCGTTTTGACTTAAAAGCGTTATACAGCACCGCCGACATAACCAGAAGGGTAATCACAAAAAGCCCGGCCATGCGCGGCAGATAATAATCAAGCCATCCCTGTAAAACCGGCTGGCCGGAGATATAAATCACATGATCGGCATCCTCGAATTGTTTCTTGATTCCCTGCACGGCCTTAAAAATATCCCGAGAGGAAACAGCGGACTCGAAATCCGCCTGGATAAGGGTGGCCTTGAAATCCCGGGAAACCAGAGGGCCGTAAACCATGGGATTGCCGGTAATGCGCTGTTTCAGCTTCTCTATTGCCTCCCCGGTCCGGGGAGGATCATGCATGAGCCAATCGGTGGAAAATCCGGACTCATCGGCCTGGACATGCTTGATCTTGCGCGCGGATAAAGAAACCACCCGGCCCGCGTTTATGCCTTCGGTCAGATACAGGATATTGGTGATCTGCCAGACTTTCTCCAGGGCGGCCGGTTCAAGTATGGTCCCGTTTTTAACTTCAATGGCGATGGAAACCTGATTCAACCCCCCAAAAACACTATTCAGCCGGTTCTGGATCTGCAGATAAGGATGTTTAAGGGGATAAAAATCACCGAGATTGGTATTGAAAGAGAGGTGTTTCAGATGGAAAGAAAAGAACACGCTGATAATAAGGCACAGGCAGAGAAACCCAAAGCGGTAGCGTATTAATCCGCCGCTGAACCAATATACGAATTTCTTCATTACGCAGGAGCCGTTGACGTTTGTCTCAACTTCTCTTTGTCTATTTTTCCCACCCGGTTCTTAGGCAGCGACGCGCAGAACTCGAAATGATGCGGGATTTTAAAGTGAGCCAAATGTCCGCGCAAGAAATAACGCAATTCTTCTTCAGTAAGATTCTCTCCTTCTTTTACGACCAGCAAAGCCTTGGGAACCTCGCCTCTCATCGCATCCGGCACCCCGATCACCGCCGCTTCTCTAACCTTGGGGTGGCGCTGGATGACTTCCTCAACTTCCGGGGAGAAAACGATCTCTCCCGCGACTTTGATCATGTCCTTCTTACGCCCGACTATGTAAAATCTGTTCTCTTTGTCGTATTTGGCGATATCGCCGGTCTTCAGCCAGCCGTCCTGAGTGATCACACTGCGTGTCAACACCGGCTCTTTATAGTATCCAACCATTACTCCCTCGCCTTTTACCCATAATTCCCCCTCTTCTTCCGGCCCCAGAGAATTACCGTCTTCATCCGCAATCTTAGCCTGCATTTCCGGAGGAAACCTGCCTGCATCCTCGATAGCCTTGGTATCCGTGCCGGTAGGCAGGAAACAATTGGGAGCGGAAGTCTCGGTCATCCCCCAGCCGTTTAGAAGAAAGGCATTAGGACAAGCCTTATGGAACCGCTTTAAAAGTACCGGGGAAGACGGGGCTCCGAAAACTACCGCATGGCGCAAAGAAGAAAGATCGAATTTATTGTATTCCTTCAGGGAAAGAATTGCCACATACATGGAGGGCACTATACAGAATATGGTGGCTTTGTACTTTTCGATGTGTTTCAGGAATTCCAACGGCTGGAACCGTTCCATAAGCACCAGTGTTTGCCCGAAATGAAGTCCCAAAAGCATGTAATCCAATCCTCCGATATGGGAAAACGGGACTCCCGCGCACAACAGAATATCGTTATCCTGGGGATGCAGAAAATGATCCATGCATCTTACCGGAGTATCCAGATGCCGGTAGGTCAACAGCACTCCTTTGGGATGCCCGGTGGAACCGGAGGTATAAAAAATAGCGGCGGGATCTTCCTCCCCGATCTCTTTTTGAAACACGGCAGACGGGGCGGTTAATAACGTGTCCCAGGGGATAAAACCTTCTTTCGCTTCAGCCCCCAGCAGAATGACTTTCTGCAATAACGGGCATCTGCTTTTGATAGTACCGAAATCCACCCCTTTTTTTTCATGGGCGATCAGGATTTTTGTTTCGCTGTGGTTGAGAAAATTGATGATCTCCTCTTCGGTAAGCATAAAATCCAGCGGCACACATATTCCATGCAGAAGAAAAACACCCAGGAAACTATACATATACTCGGGGTTATTGGGCATGTAAACAGCCGCTTTTTCTCCTTTACAAAACCCTAAAGCGCTTAAGCTGTTCGCCAAAGAAAAAGCGGTTTTTCTAAGTTCGGAAAAGGTTATCGCGGTCTCTTTGAAAATTATCGCGGGTTTGCCCGGGTATGTTTTTCCCTGTTTTTCCAGGGTTTCGTGGAAATTCATCTGTAGGAAAAGGTAATCATAATAACAAAATCTTAATAATAGAAATCATTGTAACAAAGATAATCATGATTTGTCAAGGACATTTTAACACTGGAACGCAACATATTGTGAATTATAAATTTGTGATTATATCCGGCGATTTTCGGTGGGAAGGAAGTGTTTTATCCTCTCCTTTTACAATCAAAAACCGTACCAGTAACTGACCAGGGGCTTCTCGGAAGGGAAACGCCCCGAAATAACATTCTTAAGACGGGTGTATTCGTAAAAACCTTCTTTCCCCAGCTCTTTGCCGAAACCGCTTTGTTTAAAACCCCCATAGGGAACTTCATTATAAAACATCCCGTAGGTGTTGATCCAGATTGTGCCGGCATTGACCAGGCGGCTCATTTTTTCGGCCAACGCGGAGCTCCCGGTCCACAGGCAGGCGGCCAAACCGAACTCGCTCTTGTTCGCCAAAGCCGCCGCTTCCTCCGCGGAAGAAAATTTGTTGATGACCGCTACCGGCCCGAAAACTTCTTCGTTGAATATCCCGGTTGCGGGTCCCGCCCCGCTCAAGACCGTGGGTTCAAAGAAAAACCCTTTTTTCAACACCGGATCAACGGGGACTTTCCCTCCACACAGCAGTTTCGCCCCTTCTTTCCGCGCCTTTTCCACAAACGCCCGGACTTTATCGCGCTGATCTTGAGAGATCAGCGGCCCCATCTGTGTTTCATAATCAACTCCGGGCCCCAGTTTAATACGTTTTGCCTTGGCCGTGAAATCTTCCACGAACCTGTCGTAAATACTCTCCTCCACCATGATCCGGGACATGCCCGTGCACATCTGCCCCTGATTAAGAAAAATTGAGCACAGGGAACCGTTAACCGACGCCTCAAAATCCGCGTCTTTGAAAATTATGCCCGCGGACTTTCCTCCCAGTTCCATGATCAGTTTCTTTACACTGCGAGAGGAATATTCGAGGATCTTCTTCCCTACCGCGTTACTGCCGGTAAAAGAAACCATGTCCACGCGATTATCGGAACATAATTTCTCTCCGATTATATCTCCGTTCCCGCAGACCACATTCACCACGCCGGCGGGAATCCCCGCTTCCTGCGCGATCTTTCCTAATTCAAGAGCGGATAAAGGAGTCATGCTTGAAGGCTTCAGGATAACGGTATTCCCGGCAGACAAGGCCTGGGCCATTTTCCAGGAAGCGATCAAGAGCGGATAATTCCAGGGGATGATCAAAACAACCAGCCCGGCCGGTTCGCGGACAAGACGGCTCCTATCCCCTTGCGAAACGTCACGCGAGTCCTCTTTCAGGTATTCTTCCAGATGCGCGGCAAAAAATTCAAAGGTCTTTGCCGCAGAAGGAATATCCATGAATGTGGTTTCTTTTATAGGCTTGCCGGTGTTGAGCGTCTCCAGTTGGGCCAATTCAGCGGCCTTATCAAGAATACCCCGGGATATCTTCGAGACATAGTTCCTCCGGCCGGATAAAGAAAGCTCCCGCCAGGAGCCGGAATCAAAGGCTTTTCGGCCGGCAGTTATCGCCTGTTCCAATTCCGCATCACCGGCAAGAACGACTTCGCTAATAGTCTCTCCGGTAGAAGGATTAATAACCGCTTGTTTTTTTAAATTCATTCTCAGTTGGGTTGTTTTTCTCACACAAAAGCTGAATATTTGATGTGGAACATCGAGGCATTTTGCCGGAGGATTTATGGTCGCGCACAATTAGAAATTTTTTGGCATATCCCCCGATACATTCCCGGTCGGCAAGGAATTACGCCGAGCGAAAGGCAATACCTTGATAACTATCTCACGCCTGAAGCGAGGCGTAAACCGCAGCCGACGGAAAAAATTTTCGTGACGGACGTAAATCCGCAGGCAAAAGGCCAAGGTTCATATCAAATCATTGAGCCCGGTGAGGTTCCAAGATCACTTTGATACATTCGCCGGCCTCGGCAACCAGTTTAAAACCCAAGCCGGCGTCTTTCATTGCCAGCCGGTGAGTAATCAGCTTGCCAACCGGAACAACTCCCTGCCTCAACATATCTATAGCAATCATTGTATCGAAAGGACTGCTTCCATATGAATGGACGATCTTTATGCTCTGGCGCCAGAAATCATTTACCGGAACCGGAAGCGTAACTCCCGGCGCGGTAGGCGCGAAACACAACAGTGTCCCGGCCCGGTCAATGCACCGCAGTGCCTGAAGGAAAGCCAGCATCGCGCCGGTGCAGACGATAACCAGATCGGCAAGCCGGTTGCCGTTGGCCTCGCGCAAACGGGCAACCACATCATCCCGTGCATTAATCACCGCGTCCGCTCCCAACGCCTTTGCCGCCTTCAACCGGTATTCATTGATATCCGTAACAACAATCCGTCCCGCCCCTGACGCCCGTGCCGCCAGCACATGGAGCATACCGGAAATACCCCCGCCCAATATCAAAATACTCTGGCCGGGCTGTAACTGCGCAGTACGCTGGCCGCGCAAAACACAGGCAAGCGGCTCAATAAAAGTACCTTCTTCATAAGAAATCTCTTCCGGCAGAGGAAAAACCCCGCGGTCGACATTAATCGCAGGTACGCGGATATATTCGGAAAAACCTCCGGGAAAAAAATTCGTGGTGTGCAGGGTCTCGCATACGGTATGCTGTCCGGTCAAGCAATACCGGCAGGTATTACACGGAACATGATGCGCGACAAAAACCCGGTCGCCGGCCTTATAGCGGCCGGCATCTTTTCCTGCTTCGGCAATCTCACCCGCGATCTCATGTCCCAGGACAAGCGGGGCTTTTTTAAGACGGTACCATTCCATCACGTCGCTTCCGCAGATGCCGCTCGCCAGCACCTTAACCAGGAGTTCCGCCGGCCCGATCTTGGGAACCGGCATCTCTTCGACCCTGACATCCCGATTATTATAATACATCGCAATCTTCATCTGCTTCATTATATAAACAGCGGTATTAAGGAAACTGTTATCTATTCTTGAACTCTTCGAATACTTTCAACGCTTTCTTTACATTCGCGTTCTCATGCACGACGGCGCGTAACGCCGCCGCCATTGCCGCCGGGTGCGGACTCTGCCATACGTTCCTGCCCAGATTTATGCCGATCGCCCCTTTTTGCATACCGTCATAGACAAATTCAAACACCTCTTTTTCCGATTCGCATTTCGGCCCGCCGGCAATGACCACCGGGACAGGACAGCCGTGTACCACTTTATCAAAATCTTCATCACACCAGTAGGTCTTCACGATCCGCGCCCCCAGTTCCGCGGCTATGCGGCAACACAACCCAAGATACCGCGCGTCCCGTTTTGCGAGTTCCTTGCCCACGGCGGTGACCGCCATGACCGGGATACCGTAATCTTCGCATTCATTTACCAGGCGAGCGAGGTTAAGCAATGTCTGTTTTTCATATTCACTGCCCACAAAAACGGAAATACCGACCGCGGAAGCGTTCAGCCGGATGATCTCTTCTATAGAAGTGGTAATCCCCTCGTCGGCCAAGTCCTTTCCTACCATGCTTGTTCCTCCGGATACCCGCAAGATTATGGGTGTGGAATCAAGCGCGTCCACTGCCGAACGCAACACCCCCCGGGTAACAAACAAGCCGTCGCAAAATTCCAGAAGCGGCCGGATAGTCTCCCCGGGTTTTTCCAGGCACCGCGTCGGACCCTGAAAATACCCGTGGTCTATCGGCAGAAAGAAACAACGGCCGTCCGCTTTAATAAGCCGGGCCAAACGGTTTTTCATTCCCCAGTCCATGATTCACCTCCGTTAATACAATTTTATTTTATCTTATTTTATTTTTACCTGTTTGAATATCTCGAACAAACGGCTGAACGGCACGAACCAGCGCGAAAGTTTCCCTATTTCCCCTTTGAGTTTCATCTTTCCCTGGGTCGTAGCCACAAAAGGTTCGATCTTTCCTAAAAACACCGCTTCCCAGATATCTATCGGCGCGGATATCACAAACGGCGCATCATCATCAAACTCTAATTTCGTGATCCTGCCTTTTTCAAAATTGAATTTATACGACGTATCGGAACCGCTCATGGTAATGGCGAGTTTCAAAGTCAGATCCAGCTCCGCCCCCTTCCGGGCGATAAACTCGTCTTTATTGACCAGATCCACGATCGCCTGTATGTGCTCCCGGCTGAAAATAAGATGGGTTTTATCAGCGCTCAAGGAGGCCTTTAATTCCGTGTCTATACCGTCAAGGATATCTTTCTTGAAGAGCCGGGCCACCGAAGCGGTCTTAACCGCCTCCTCCAGCATTTCTATCAGGTACAAAGCCTCGATAAATTTTTCTCCCACCGAAACCACGCCGTGGTTCTTAACCACTATTATATTGCTGTTCTTAAGCGCGTCAATGACCAATTCCGGTTTGGTAATGTTAGGCGTATCTTGCGCGACAACCGGGACATTGCCCACGAACAATCTGGTTTCAAAAGTCAAAGCCTTGATTTCGGAATAAACGGAAAAATAGGCGTTTACCAGTGCAGGATGACAGTGAATGACCACGCGGGCCGGAAAATTCTTGTACACCAGGCTGTGCAGGGGGAATTCGGAGGTAAGACGGCTGTTTTTCATATCCGCTTCATCGGAAAGATCGACTTTGATTATATCCTCACCATGCAGGGCCCCCAGGCTGGTGCCGGTAGCCGTGACTAAAACATGCGAATCATCCAAACGGGCGCTCAAATTCCCCGAACGCGCCGTCACCAGGCGCAAATCATACAGTTTTTTCCCCAGCAATAAGATCTCGTCACGTATTATTCTCTCTTTTCCAAAAATCATTTTTCCATCTCCAGATAAATATGTTTGGTTATGAGGGCATTCGGAGTAACATCGAATGCCGGATAATACCCCCGCACTCCCCGGGGAGCCAGGCGCAATCCCCGGTATTCCAGGAGTTCTTTATCGGGACGGAGTTCTATGCGTATATCCTTTCCGGTCTTCGATCCGGAAGGGGGAGGGCATAAAACATAAAAGGGGATATGAAAATGGTCCGCCACAATAGCCAATTGATAAGTCCCGATCTTATTGGCGATGTCGCCGTTGAACGCGAGGTGGTCCGCGCCCACTATAACCGCGTTTATCATCCCCTGCGCCATGACAAAAGCCGCCATATTATCGCTGATAATGGTGACCGGGAAACCCGAGCGTTTCAACTCCCACGCCGTCAGGCGGGAACCCTGTAAGTACGGACGTGTCTCGGTGGCAAAAAAACCGACACGCTTGCCCTCCTTCCGGCAGAATTCCCCGATCAGAGGGATTGATCCGCTTACATTGCAGTGGGTCAGGATCACATCGCCGTCGCTAAGAAGCCTGCTTGCTTCTTCTGCCTGCCGGACCCGCTTTTCCTTGAGCATTTCGAGAAACCCGAGAATGTTTTTTTC
>JAQTZX010000161.1 GCA_028687525.1 Candidatus Omnitrophota bacterium | reverse complement strand
TGCTAAGTAATTCTCCGCACTGCTCGATACCCTCGAAAAGATGGAAATTCTTTATGGAACGTCCGGATCCCCGGCAGAGATGTTCCGTCAGGGATATAAGTATGGTGGGCCGGTAAAACCGGTCCACCAGTTTAGCGGCCACGATCCCCACAACCCCCGGATGCCAGCCTTCCTTGGCCACCCCCACGATTTTATGCTCCTTAAAATTGACCTCCCGATCGATCAAACTCCGGGCTTCCTCAAGAATATTATTCTCCACTTTTTGCCTCTTACGGTTACAGTCTTCAATAGTCCTGGCTAATTGTTCCGCCTCTTCCGCCTGCCGGCTCCTCAACAAATCAAAAGATATTTCGGCGGTATCCATACGGCCGCTGGCATTGATGCGCGGGCCCAGGATAAAACTGATGAATTCGGGAGTAATCTTTTTATTCCGCAAACGGCTGACATCCATAAGCGCCCGCAATCCGAGCCGCTTGGTCTTAGCCAGGCTAATCAATCCCTCCTTGACCAAAACCCGGTTCTCTCCGGTCAACGGGACACAATCCGCGACCGTCCCCAAAGCAACAATATCCAGATCATCCTTCAAAACTTTTCCCGTGAGAGCATGGCATAACTTATAAACCACGCCCACTCCCGCCAGGTCACGGTAGGGGTAATTCGAATCTTTCAGTTTAGGATTGATCATGGCGGTGGCGGCATGCAGAACCCCGTCTTCCCGGGGTTCGTGATGGTCGGTAACAATCACGGTGATCCCGTTCTTCCGGAGTTCCCGTATAAGTTCATGGCTGTTTGTCCCGCAGTCGGCGGTAATGAGCAGTTTTATATTCTTTTCTTTTACCAGGCTTGTAATGGCGGGATTAAGTCCGTAACCTTCCTTGATCCGGTTGGGGATATAATGAAAAACCTCCCCGCCCATCGCGGAAAGAGTTGTTTTCAACAAAGTCAACGCGGTCACCCCGTCAACGTCATAATCGCTGAAAACAAGGATTTTTTCTTTTTGGCTGATTGATTTTTTAATGAGACCCACCGCCTGATCCATGTGGGCAAAAAGGAAAGGATCCTGAAGATGACTTAGTTCAACGTTCAGGAATCTATGCGCTTCCGGGACGCTGCGTATACCCCGGTTTATCAATACCTGGGCGAGAATCCTGCTGATATCAAGTTCCCGGCTTAATTGAGACTGCAAATCACTTTCCTGCGGAGAGATCCTGATTATTTTCTGCGAATTCATGCCGGCCTTCTCGTCTCACCTGCTTCACACTGCCCGATAACATCTTTCAGCAGACTATCACATCTTTTGCGGTTTTGACACTCCCAATAATCCTAAACCTATGCCGATAACCGTTTCCACCCCTTTGATCAAAGCCAACCGCGCTTTAGTCATCTCTTCCGCCTGTCCCAACACCCGGTGTTTATCGTAAAATTTATGGAACACTTCCGCGGTTTCCTGAAGATACACCGTCAGCATATAGGGATCGATGGTATTCCGGCAGATATGCAGGGTATACGGAAACTGCCAGAGCTTGCGTATCAGTTGTAACTCTTCTGTTTCCTTTAATAAAGTAAGATCTGCCTCCTCATAAACGCAGTCCTCCGGCCCCGAACGCAGGATACTGCATATCCGGGCATAAGCATATTGAACGTAATACACCGGATTTTCAGCGGTCTGCTTCTTGGCGACCTCCAGGTCGAAACTCAACTGGCTGGAAGTCCGGCGCATCAGGAAAAAAAATCTGGCCGCATCCACCCCCACTTCATCCAAGACTTCCCGAAGGGAGATATACTGCCCGCGCCGGGTGGACATTTCTACCGGCTTGCCGTTCCTGAAGATCGAGGCCAATTGAACGATAATAACGGAAAGAGAATCCGGGTCATGGCCTAAAGCCGCAACTGAAGCCTTGAGCCGGTTTATATACCCGTGATGGTCCGGCCCCCAGAGATTTATCAGCCAGCTAAAACCCCGTTTATATTTATCGCAATGATAAGCGATATCCGGCGCAAGATACGTATATGAGCCGTCGCTCTTGATGACAACCCGGTCTTTATCGTCACCCAACGGCGTGGACCTGAACCAGGTCGCGCCTTCTTCCTTATACAGATGATCTTTTAAAAGAGCGAACGCCGCATCGATCTTCCCGCTCTCCCGCAGGGTCTTCTGGCTGTACCAGCAGTCAAAAACCACTCCGAAATCCCGCAGTTCTTTTTCGATAACAGCCAGTATTTCCTTTACCCCGTATTCGGAAAAATCCTTTACCGCGAGGTTCTTTTCTTTTATCCGCCGGGCAAGCCCGGTTATATAATCGCCCTGATAATAATTCTCGGGAAACTCGGCATTCGCACCGTTCAACGCGGCCAGCCGCGTTTCGATGGATCTCCCTAATATGTTGATCTGGTTCCCTTCGTCGTTGAGATAATATTCCCTCTGCACCGAGAACCCCAGGAAAGACAGGACATTGGCAAGGGCATCCCCGACTGCCGCCTGGCGGGCGTGCGCGACTGACAACGGCCCGGTAGGATTGGCGCTCACGAATTCGATCAAGACTTTTTTTCCCGCGCCCGCATCGCTCCTGCCGAAATCGCTTTTTTGGGAAAGGATATCCTTCAGTTGTCCGCGGAAATAATCATCTTTCAGATAAAAATTTATGAACCCGGGCCCTTCCGCCTTTATCTCGCGGACAAACTCCGACAATCCGTTCCGGTCTCCGTTTTTACGGAAATACTCCACCAGTTGATCGGCAATCTTGCGGGGCGGTGCTTTCAACAGGCTGCCCAGCTTCAGAGCGGCATTCAGAGACAGATCCCCGAATCCTCCGGATAAAGAAACCTCAAAAGGAGGCACGGGCGCATCGGCAGGACGCACAATCTCCCGGAGCGCTTCATGCACGGCATGTTCAAGAACAATATGTATATTTTTCATCGGGAATAAGGCCGGTTACGCCTGCAAGACTGACTTCTTGGGAATACGCACTCTTTTCGCTTCGGACCATAAACGCTCTAACGCGTAAAATTCCCGCGTCGGCGTATAAAAAATATGCGCCACCACACTGGAAAAATCAAGCGCCGCCCAGCCTGACCCGTCTGCCGGGGATACCCCGGGAAGAAGCCTGACACCTTCCCGGGCGAGCTCATTCTTGACGGTATCGGACAGCGCGTTAACCTGCCTCAAAGATGAACCGCTGCAGATGACAAAATATTCGCAGAAACCGGAAAGCGCGCGCAGATCCAGCACGATGACTTTTTCGGCTTTCTTATCCCGGACGGTTTGAGCGATAAACAAAGCGATCTTTTTGGAATCGATGGGAATACCCCCTTAAAAAAGCACATCCTGAGGGCGCTGGAACGCCCGCAGGATATGCTTAAAAA
>JAQTZX010000014.1:1303-14485 GCA_028687525.1 Candidatus Omnitrophota bacterium | reverse complement strand
CACCGGCCCCTTTCGTCCGCTTTTGGCCATAGACTGAACATTAATCCTGCCGTCTTTAAGCCTGATCACGGTTGCTTCCGGGGCTTTGACCTCGGCATCTAAAATCATGAGCCGTCTTTTCAATATCAACTCGCCGGGCGAAACCCCCAGATCAATCTGACGGGCTGTAAAAAAAGGGGCACTACCGAAAGCCGGATCTTCGCCGATCGACAAACCGGCGAGATGTAAACGGATACCCTGTTTCAGGGAAAACTTCAAAGCGATATCTTCACAATTGACCTGGCGGCCGACGGCATCTCCAGCGGCGGCGATAATAGCCGGCTTAAAACGTTTTATATCGAAGGTCATAAAAAAAATCAGCACCCCCATGATGGAAAGAAAAATAAGAAAAATCACCCCTATAAAAGAAAACTTTACGATTTTATTCATCGGAATCTCCTCTATTTACGCATCGATACTTAAAAACTTCCGGACCAAAAGTCCTATCAAAAAAGACAACAGAGCAACGCCCATGCTGATAGAGATCATTTCCCCGAATCGTTTCATAAAATCCATATCTTTAGCGACGCTGATATAAAAAGTGAATATCCATATTACGGTAACCGCGTTCAAAAGAGTTGCCAAAAGACACACATAAATATTCGCAAACACCAGGTACGGGAATACCAGATAGAATACGGTAAAAATATAGGCTATCCCGGTATAAACGGAAGCCTTCAGCGCATTCTTGCTTCTATCCCCGGATTCAGACCGGGTAGAAAGATATTCCGAAGCCGCCATGGATAAAGCGGCGGCGATCCCGGTTATAACCCCGGCAACAGCCACCACCCGGGTATTCTGCAAGGCAAAGGTCAAGCCGGCAAGGCATCCGGTCAACTCCACCAACGCATCATTAAGCCCCAGGACGATAGAACCGACATAGGCCAGTCTTTCTTCGTTTATCAAAGCGATCAACTCCCGTTCATGCCGGTCCTCATCTTCGGCTATAAGCAGGGCATCCGGCACCAGGGGACCCAATTCCTTATAAACTACGGACGCTTGATCCTCTCCTTTTTCCAAAAGTTTGACCCCGAAGGTCAAGCCGAATAATTTCGCGATTACAACATAAAACCATATCTTGAAACGATCCGGATTCACCTCTTTGCCGGTCAATTCTCTCCACACACCGTAATGCCGCAATTCATCCTGCGCGATCCTTGCCAGCACCTCACTATTGTTCCGGTCCCTGGTCGAACGCGAAAGGATCCGGTATATATGATATTCGGTGATCTCGTTCTTCTGAAAAACTTCGATTCTGGATTTTATCGCGGCATCATTCATCACCAGCCTCCTGTCGGAGAAATACATCCCCCCGTTCAAAATACGCCTGTTCGCTCCCCGCCTCCTCCAGATCATACTGTTTATCCTCAAGAATGCTCCGGGCCGCAAGCATTCCCGTTTCCATGGCGTGGTCCATATTATTATAGCGAAAACGCCCGCTTCGGCCGATCAAACGCAGGTTTTTAAAACTGCCGAGATAATTTTTCACTGTCTCGGCAGTTCGTTTATAATGCAGGTCATACACCGGATAAGCGTACTTCTCCCGGTGCACATAATACCGCATCACTTCTTTTTTCCCGGCCAGGCCGCTCTTTTCCAAAACCGGTAAAGCGCGCTCCAACAGATCTTCAGGGGCCGCATTCCATACCTCGTCGCCATGCCAGCAAAAAAATTCTATAAGCAAAGAGGTCTTATCCGCCGGAGCCATGGCCGCGCTCCAGTTCTTCGGTTCCGTTACCCTGCCGAAGGCAACCCCCCGGTCCGGGAAATATATCCATTGATTATTTGAAGCCCTCGGTTTATCCAGAGTAATAAATAAAGCCGTGTGCGACCTGAAGCGCAGACTGCGTGCCGCCCTCAATATATCCCCGGGAGGATGCGGATCCAGCAGTTCAACAAATTCGGTAACCGGGATAGAAGAAATGAGATACCCGGGTTCGAAGGCAAAAGACCTGCCGCCGTTTGAAGCGAGGACTTCACTGATACGATTGTTACCGTGTGCGATCTTGACCGGGTAGCTGTTTAGGTTCAGCGTATTGCCGTCAACAGCCGTCACCCGCTCCTTCATTTCTTCGAATATCCGGCCGATACCGCGGTCCGGATAAAAAAAACGGTCGACCAGCGTTTTCGGCCGGTTTTTCCTGGGGAAAAACGCATTTTGAATTATCTCCTGCACCGAAAGATTCTTGATGCGCTGCGTTATCCAATCCGGCGATATCCCGGAACACGGCAGACCCCATATCTTTTCGGTATAGCCTAACATAACGATCTCAGCGAGGGTACGGCCGAAATCAGAGACCACTTTATCTTCAAAAGAAATCACCGGCCTTCCCGGGAATAACTTCCCGGCTCGCTCTAATATAAAATCCCGCGCGATTTTGAACGACACCCCGCGCTCCATCCGCAGCAGGATTTCTTTCAGATCGACAGGATAAAGATAAAACCTGCCGTTTATATAAAAACGGGTCAAACGCTCGACTTGTATCCAGCGGTCTCCCAGAAGCCCCGCTATAAAACCATACAGGCTGCTATTCTGGCTGAAAAACCGGTGAGGACCGGTATCGGTCAAGAATCCGTCATAGCACAAAGTGCGCGAAAGCCCCCCTACCGAAGAGTTTTTCTCAACCAGCGCGCAGCGCCGGTCTTTCCGGGTAAGCTCAAAAGCCGCGGACAAGCCCGCGGGGCCGGCGCCTAAGATCAGGACAAGATCGGGATCCATCATTCCTCCTTCCCGTCGGCAGCATCTTCAGTATCTTGAGAAGATGCGGTAATCCCCAATTTGTCGTTCCGTATGTAAAATTTTTCTTTCCCGATCTTTACAACCGTATACTCCCGTTCAAAAAAACGCAGGAGTTTATTGTAATCTTCTTTAGAAACCCATCCGTTCAACAACCAATCAACCACCGTCAAACGGCCGTCAATACGATAGACAATAACTGCAGGCCGTTTATTCAGGATATCCGCCGCGATACTTCTGATCAGGAGATCATTCTTTACACTGGAAAGACTCATCGCGAAACTCCTCTGCCAGATTAAAAAAAGCCGGGTGGCGTCAAAATTAAAAATCGGATGAAACGGGACTATGGCAAAACAGGATTCATCTCCACAGTAATCCATCAAACGCGCGATAACTTTTTTATTTTCGGAAAAGCCGGCTTCGCCCTTCCTCGGCATATTTAGCATAATATTCGGGAACACGAAGAGAACCGGGACAACGCTGAAGACAAATATTCTTGAACGGAAAGATTTAAAATAATGGATAACGTCTAAAAAACGGCATCCGCTGCCTGCGATGCCGCACATAATAAACCAAAAACTTAAATAATACCCTGCTCCGGAAATAGGCACCGGGGAAAGGCCGGTCAACGAACTAAGGAAGCTTAAGCAAAAAAAAGTCAATACAATAAACGGCTTAATATCTCCAGAAGAACGGCAGCGTTTAAAAAGAAGGTACGCCCCACATACGCCCAGGCCGCTTATCGCCAAAGGGAACGCATTTGAAAAAATCAGCCTTTTCCCGTTGAACCGCACCACCCAAAAAAAGAATTCGTATACTATATTCCTGGAAACCAGATAATAAATCAAGGGACAGCATCCCAGGACAATACCGGATAAATAAAGAAAAACCTTAGCCGGCTTTAAACGGTGATTCTCCCGGAGAATGATAATGAGCGGCGCCAGCAAAATAAGATATTGTTTGAATATAAACGATTCCGCGAGACCGAAAGCGATGCCTGTCCAGAGAGCAGGAGATAATTTTTTCCCGGGTATGTTCAGACAGCAATAAATACCGGCGAGAAGGAAAAACTGCATAAAAAGATCCGGGCGGAGCCAGCAAAATTGGCCGAATATGGCGGCCGAGGATATAATCAGCAAATAAACAGATATCCCGGCTTTTCCTTCCCAGCACTTCCGGGCAATGAGCCATCCGACAAAAAAATTAGCGAGTGAAACAGCAAAAGCGGCTGCCCTGCTTAATTCAAAGACTGAAACCGACGACTTGCAGATTTTAATAAACGGCGACATGAAAACCCATATTAAAGGAGAATGATGCTGCCAGAAATCCTTGAAGGGGATCAAACCGCGAGAAACCAGCCATGCGCAGTGAAGATGTTCGCTTTCATCACACTCTATAGCCACCGTCCGTGCCCAAAAAATTAATAAGCATAAATTCAGGAATATATACGGCGCAAGGCTGATGTCCGTATTCTTCCTGAAACGGGAATAAACCCAGGCACCGTTAATCCCGATCAAGAGCAGGAAAAAAATAAGGTTAGTGTATGTTTTCAAGCTTATCAGCAGCATGAACATCGGATACCCCCATAACTCTTGATATTATTCCTTATGTATAAATTTTAGTAATGCTTATCTCATTCACAATACTTACACTATTATATTATCCCCAAGAGATATTACCAAGGGAAAAATGGGGACGGTTCTATTTTTTTAGACTCGCGGTCAAGAACAAAAAATGAAAAATGGGGACGGTTCTATTTTTTTAGACTCGCGGTCAAGAACAAAAAATAGAACCGTCCCCGACCGTTCCCATTTTTCCCATTGACACCCTTTATTCAAGCGGTATAATAATCTCATGAAAACATTCTTTGTTATCCTCGCGGTAGTATGTATCGCATTCTTATCTTCGGCCGCTGTTTTTTCCGGTGAGGTCCATGAAGCGGCAAAAAACGGCGAACTGGAAAAACTAAGAACCCTTCTCGACGGCAATCCAAAGCTCCTGTATGCAAAAGACGAACTGGGGAAAACCCCTTTACACTGGGCAACAGGCAGAGGCCAACCAGAAGCGGTAAAACTCCTCCTGGATACCTATAAAACCGACGTAAATGTCCGGAACAATAACCAGGGCACTCCTTTGCATGTAGCGGCATCACAGGCGCAGCCTGAATGCGCGAAAATACTGATCGCGCACGGGGCGGACGTGAACGCGCGCACCAAAAACAGCTCCACTCCCCTGCATTTCGCCGCTTATAAAGGAAAGAAATCCGGGCATATAGAAACCGCTGAAATACTCCTTGAGAACGGAGCGGATGTAAACGCTCAAACAGACTCCGGGGCAACTCCTTTGGCTTTCGCCCTGTACCGGGGAAATACGGAAATAATAACCCTGCTGAAAAAATACGGCGCACGGGGAGGAACACGACAGGGAAACCGATCTATGATGAAACCGGATCAAAAAATGGGCGTAGACGAATAATACTATGTTCATTTTTATTCGCTTGCTTTTGGGGCATTTTGTCGGTGATTTTCCTCTCCAGTTCGACCGGATTTACCGTCTTAAACACAAAGGTATCACAGGTGTCATTCCGCACGCGGTTCTCGTCTCTCTTTCGTTTATTTTATTTTCCTGGCCGTACCTTACCCGCCCCGGGATATGGATAGCCCTAATACTGCTGGGTTTAACCCATCTCTATCAGGACTCTTTCAAACTCGGCTTCTCCCGGTTAAAATACAGTTTTTACACGTATCTGCTCGATCAAATATCGCACATAGCGCTGATCGCGGTATTTGTCTTCCTTACCGGGATCAAAAACCTGCCTCCGCCTCCGGAAAACGGCAGCCTGTTTGTAACGCTCTATAACAGCGACACCCTCATGATATTCGTTATCGCCATGATATTCGCCACCTATAACGGATTTTTCCTTATGAGAAGTTTCAAAAACACTTTTTTAGGCGGGGCGGGGAAATATAATATTTTCGATAAATGGTACGGAATATTCGAAAGAGCGATTATCGTATACGTCTTCTTTTTGGGGGGATTCTTCTTTTTCCTGATTCCGGCCTTATGCTGTCTGCGGCCGGCCGTCTTTCGTCTTTTTCACGGGAAATTCGACCTTGAAAAAGATTTTCTTTCCATCCCGGATATACTGCTCAATTGGGCCATCGCCTTTATTACCGGCTTCGCCCTGCATCTGATTTTACAATAAAAAAAAGGGGACGGTTCTATTTTTTGAATTCAAAAAATAGAACCGTCCCCTTTTTTTAGAACCGTCCCTTTTTTTTATTTCAGGCCCGTTACACGGTAAATATTTACGGGCTTGGCCTTACCTTTAACAGTAATAGGCTCCAAGGCATCCGCAACCACATGATCCTTTACCCGCTCATAGGTAAATTCACTTATCAATATTTCATTCTTGCCGGCCGCGGAGCATAAACGGGCGGCAAGATTCACGTTATCCCCTATGACAGTATAATCCATACGTTCCAGAGACCCCATATTACCCACAACCATATCCCCGGAATTAATACCGACACCTATCGCCAGAGAATCTTTTTTCGTATTCGCCCACGAAGTTTGCAGTTCAACCATTTTTGCCTGTATCTCTACCGCCGTGCGCACCGCCATCAGCGCGTGGTCGTTCTTGTGTATTTCGCCCGGAGCTCCGAAAAAAGCCATCATTTCATCGCCGACGAATTTATCCAGTGTGCCGTTGTGTTTGAATAAAATCTCCACCTGCGAATTAAGTATCTCATTGAGCATAGCGACAACTTCCTCCGGCTGATGTCCTTCTGAAAAGCTGGTAAATCCCCTCACGTCGGAAAAAATGACCGATATCTGTTTCCTTTCCCCCCCTAATTTCAGCTTTGCCGGATCATTCATCAGTTCATTGATAACCTCTTTCGATAAATAGTAACCGAAAGCGTGCTTGATCCAGAGTTTTTCCTTTTCTTCGGTAAAATACCGGAAACCGGTTATCCCTGTGAAACCGAAGAGCACGATCCCAAAAGTCCCCACCATGTCTATCCATATCCCGAAACTGCCAAACAACCAGCAGGCAACCCAAAAATATCCCGCCGCGTAGCAAAAAGTCAGCAAAACGCTCCGCCATAAACGCAGGAGCGAACTTATCCCTATGATAAAAGAAGTAAAAATAAAAATACAGGCGTGTAACGGTAAACCGGCCCTGCGTATAAAATTCTCGCGCAATATTGTATCGATAAGATTAGAATGAGTTCCGACCATGGGATAATTGGTTTCCAGAGGAACCGCCCCCAGATCCTGTGTACCGGTAGCGGTGAGCCCCACGATACAAATCTTATCTTTCACCAGGCTGGTGAGTTTTTCTTTGAGGGCTTTTTCATCGTTTGCCATAACTTCCAAAAGCGCCTTATCCCCGGCAGGCGATTCCCGGGAAACCGCAGCTTCCAGATGAGAACGCAGCTGTAACCGTACATCCTGGAGTCGCATCACGATGTAATACGGCACATGCGCATATGAAACCGCCCATTTACCGGACCAGTTAATAAGCATACTGCCGTTTTCATCGGTAGGAATAACGATATCCTTAACCATCCCCTGTTTATGAGCGTTTTTCATGATCACGAACTTGGGCTTGAACGCAATTTCCTTTACCTCCAGCATATCCATAAGCGCTTTTAGCGATAATTGCGGGAATATACGGTCGTCCCGTCTCATAAAAAGCGGTATCCGGCGCAAAACACCGTCAAAATCACGATCGGCATTGATATAGCCGCTGCCTCTAATTCCTTCGATATATTCGCGGATCGGCACCACCAGCCCCCGGTATTTTTTCAAAAATCCCGCTTGATTTCCGGGACACGGCATACTGAATTTATTGACAAAAAAACGCGCCAGTTTGTGATTGTTGAAATTTTCGCGGATGTAGCCGTCCTCGGAGGGAAAAAGAAACCATCCATAGGTATCCTCAACAACCCTAAAAATCTCATCCAGCGATATTTCCGGATTCACGCGCAACCGGCCGCTTACGACTTCGTCTATAATAAAACGTTTAGCCAGGGGCACTTTTTCTTTCATCAGGACGGGATCAGCTTTCAATGTCCGCGCCGCATCTTCCGGAGAAAGAGATATATCCTGCATAAGGAGCGCTTTTAATTCCGGGGCCGGGGGAATACGGTCCTCCGGAAAATAGAACGAAAGATACACGATACCCGAACGCGCGATAGAAGCGGCAAACAAAGCATCATCTTCCGGACGGTCGCTTTGCTTTTCGGTAAAAAGAACATCGAAAATTACCGCCCTGGCTCCGCATTCAGCGAGTGTATCCACCAGTTGAGCGTGAAAACTGCGCGGCCACGGCCATCTGCCCAATTTATCGAGGCTCTGATCGTCTATGTCGATATGCAGCACCGGGGCTTTTATGAGCTTCTTCCCGCGCAGAAAAAAACGCAAATCGTAGGCTTTACTTTCGAGGATCTGGTAGGTTTTGGAATGAATAAGAGATAGAAATAAAAGAGCCAGAAAAAAAGTGATACCGAGGCTGATAGCCAGCTTTAAGAAAACTTTCCTATCGGCAGCCATTGCGCACCGGCATCCTTTTATTCTGGCTCAAAGAATATCCCTCATTGTTCGGGATAACGGCTTAAAACTTGTAAAACAAGCCGGTGGAAATAAGCGATCCGGAATAGGTCGAAGTAGGTTCGTTCGACCAATTCTCACGATACGTATAGTTCAGATTCAAAGTTAAATCCTTGCGCAGGTTATAATACAGCGCAGTAGTGATAATATAAGTCCTGTCCCACTCTTTAAACCCTGCATTCTGCGAAATGGTGCGGGTGCGATAATCGCGCCATTCTCGCAGGAACGACATATAAGAAAACAACTTATCATTAAAAAGATGCGTCCAGGAAGGGCCTGCGAGAACGGAATCATAGGTGTAATATTTCAGATAGGTTTCGTTTGAATCATTGTAATAATACTGGAAGTCGCCTTTCAAAAGGTCCTTTTTGAAATATTTCCCGAGTTCATACCCTGCGGTATAACGGGTATCTTCCCTTTTTTTGGTGCTGGTGGCTCCGGTAATAGTGCGGATCCTGCGTTCGGAGTAATCCCGGAACAGGAATTCATATCTTACCGCGTGATACATTTTATTCGGGAGAGCATGCTTTAATTTGATCTTTGCCTTGTAATCAAGGAAATCGTCACTCCCGCCGGCGGAATAATCATAGTAATCAATCCCTATCCCCTTATACAGCGTCACCTTATCAGTCAGCTTGTCCTCAAAACCCCCGTAAATACCGTTCTTGAATAAATTGGCATCTGCCGAATCGGGATACAACAAACTCATCAGTTCATAACTTAAGATCCCTTTTGTCTTTTTGTTTATCGGATTTGAATAGGTAGCTTTGAAAAACGTCTGGAAGAAGGCGTCATCATGCCTGCGGCTGTCTAAATAAACATTATTATCGTATCCCACCGACTGCCCTAAAAGAAACTGTACTTTCTTCTTTGCGGCGGACTGTCCGGAAGAAACCGATTTCGAAGATGGCGGGACTCTCACCACAGTTTTCTTTTTAACCGGGGGGATTTCTTTTTTATCATCCATACCTCCGGAAATACAAAGCGCGGGGATGAGAAACAACCCCATTATTACCGTTATCATTTTACGTATTCTATTCATCGTTTCTCCTTCCGTTTACACGAATTATAGCGAATAGTTCCCGGCTTCTTTAAAATTACTCATACGAATAATGTCCAAAACTCCTTATCTTTTCGACATTATCATCGGTCTGCTGATCTTCGATCTGGTCTTTGGAATTGCCCAGTTCGTCTACGACATTCTCCTGCAGATCCGTGGTCCGATCGAGATTTTGAGTATCTTCATCCGTTCCTTCATCATCGCCGCCGGCTTGAGGATTTTCAACATGCTGATTAACTTCCTGCCTGATCTCGATCCATTGCTGCATTTCCTGTTCGGTAAGCTGTGTAAGCGCGCCGGCCTGCTGGAACCTCTCTATAATCGTCTTGAAACCTTCGGGGACGTCGGTCTCCGTAAGCAAATTGTTGTTGGCGTCAAACGTCTTTACCTTTACCGTATCCTTGAAAGTGGCAACTTCGTCCTTCAGCTTGTTGCTTTCCACGCTCCATCCGGTGCCTCTGACTCCTGCCACCGCGCTGGGAGTGCTGATTTCAAAAGCAAGCCCCGCTTTGAGATTTTCAACATTCGAATATATCTTTCCGTTGGAAAGGTCGATCTTGTTTATCATTCCCGGTTCGGTAGAATTTAAAACCACCATGGTCTGTTCGGAGATACTCAAAGTGTTCTTTTTTTCGTCATCGAGAGCAACGTCCACCCGGGATTTACGCGCGGTACGGATGGAATCTCCGATCGTAACCTGCGTCCCTGCCGCAGCCTTTTTCCGAGCCTTATCGGCTGACTGCACCTGCACCGATCCTTCAGTAAACACGATCTCTGCCGCCTGTAAAAACGAAATGAAACCGATAAAACCTAACACCAAAAGAGAAACCACAGCTATTACAGGTAAAAAAATTTTTCTCATAACTCCTTCTCCTTTTTTTTACAGCTTTACTATCTCATATGTTCCAGCAGCCTACCGCCTCACCGGCAATAAATCTGTAAACTTGTATGTATTATAACATTCCCAAACGCAAAAGCAATATTTTTTTTCGAGTTTAGGGAGTTTTTTCGATTTTCTTAAGGGCCCAAAAAATGGGGACGGTTCTATTTTTTGTTCTCGACCGCGAATCTGAAAAATAGAACCGTCCCCATTTTTTTATTCCTCGCTGGTATTGATCTTCTGCGAAAAATAATTTATGAATAGAATGACAAAAAGAACGCAGATAAGCAACTGAACAATGACCACCGCCTGTCCCGCTGTACCGCGGGCATGAATATCTCCAAATCCAACCGTAGTATTGGCCACCATGCTGAAATATACCGCGGAAACCCAGTTTAAAGGCACGTTCAGGAGATCAAAGGCTATATATATGGCTGCGAAATCCATGGCGGTTTCTATATAATGCAAAAAAAGAAGTAAAACGGAACGATGATAAGACACCGAAACGGAATGAATATCGGAAAGAAAAATCAGGTTCAAAATATGAAACGTGGTTTCGGTAAGCAGATAGACGATCAAGGCGATAACCCAGGGAAAACGGTATGCCCCGGTCCACAAGACAATGAGCGGAAAAAATAATTTCAAGACCACGTACGCTTCAACCGCGAGTTTCCGGGCAGTCACGCCTTTCCTGCCGAAAATATCCCGGATAAAAAGTACCGGGTACACAAACTGGATGCCGCAAAGAAAAATCCGCAGGAGACGTTCAAGACCGTATGAATCATCATTCCATACAGCCTTCAAATACCGGAACTGACGCTCATACGCGCTCTCAACCTTCTTGTCCGACCAGAAAAGGGGATTAACAAATATCTTTCCAAACATCATACGCAGAGCCCCCCCGGCCCGAAGATCAAGGCCTCCTCTTGATTACTGTTAGCCCGCGGCCGTGCATTCATACCGGGTATAATACTGCAAAACATCGTCATCCGTAAACCATATACCATCAGGGCCGGATCCGGCATACTTCCGGTCTTCACGCAGACTCCCGTCAGGATTATAAAAATATATTTTTACCGCGTTCGCACTGCCGTCATCGGTCAACACCGTCTTATTGGAAACCGTCTCTCCGCTCTTTAAACTGAATTCCTTGACCCGGCATACGGCATCGTTTTCGACGTAGTCATAAACATGGTGTTTTTCCAACTCATCATCCCGGGTAAACCATACCCCGTCTTTCCCCGTTTTCCCATATTCCAGATCTTCAAAAACCCTGCCTCCGGCATCATGCTTAAAAATAATATAACTTATTTCCTGTTCCCGGGGATTGTATTTGATCTCCCTGGTTTTAACACCGTTAAGATCAAATACGAAACGCGTACAGCCAATTTCAACATCATCTCCCGTATACCATTGCTTATCGCATCCAGGATGGGCATAATGCCGTTGTTTCGACAACAAACCTCGGTCATCATACTCATACTTCCAATATTCACATAAGTCGTTCACATGCGCGTAATGAAACGCCTTAGGCTTGAACATGAAACATTCTTTACTGGCCGGACGCCCCCGGGCATCAAACTCATACAGATAATACCCATAGATATGGTCGTCCTGTGTAAACCATTTTTTATCCGGCCCGGCAATATACTTGACCTCCGACCGTAAATTCTTGTTATAACGCACCGGGAGCAGGAAATTCCCGGTCGCGGTGTCAACCATCCGGTAGTGCCGCACAAAAAATCCGGCTAAAAGGAACAAGACCAGAACAAGACCGCCGAGCATTAACAAAGTTGTCCTCTTCATTGAATATTGCCTCTATCTAACCGGAGCACTGAACGCGGATTTTGTCTTCTCCGTGGCCACCGTCTTTACCACTCTGAAACTCTCGACGTGGCGGCTAAGCCTCCAGTAATCGTAACTGCGAAAACTGTTATCAAATGCCCCAGCTTGCAAAATACTGTCAACCTGAAAAGGTACCCCATATTCTTTTCGATAATCCGGATCATAAAGATAACAGCCGCCGCGTACGACATTCGCGGTCCTGAATTCTTTAAAAAAAGGCAGATAAAAAAACAGGCTGGGCGCGGGGCCGACCGGATCGATTTCTTTCTGGTCTCCCGCATAAGAATCATTATACCAGTCATTGCACCACTCCGCCATATTACCGGCTAAATCGCTGATTCCAAGCTTATTGTCCCCTTGGGGAGAATGAGCGCCCACGGGAGTAGTCGCAACGTCAACAGGATCTTTGATTTCAGCTTTAAGATTTGCGTATTCGGCACCGGGTTCATTATTACCCCACGGATATTTCCTCCCATCGTCATATTTCGCGGCGTATTCCCATTCCGCTTCCGTAGGAAGGCGATACCCGGTCTTTCCATAAACCTGGCAGGACCAGTCATCCTGATTGTATAACTGCGCGATCCCTTCCTTTTCGCTCAACATGTTGCAGTAAAATGCCGCTCCTGCCCAGGTAACTTCGACCACCGGATAATCCTCTTTTCCGGGAAAAGGCCGGAATTTGCCGTCTTTATAAGAAATCTGGGAATGCTCATCCCCTACATCCTGATATTTCACCGGTGATTTCGATACCCCCCAGGCTTCAACTTTGTCCATTTTCAGTTTTTTAAGATCCAGATATCCCTTACCAAGCGCGTAATTAAGCATATCCGCATATTGCCGGTTGGTAACTTCATATCTGCCCATATAAAAATCATTGTTCAGTGTAACTTCATGAACAGGCTTTGACCTGTTGAATTCACTGCTTCCCATCTGAAACTTCCCTGCCGGAACCAGCACCATATCAGGCTGGCTTTCAGTCTGCGGAACTGAAGAAACTTTTGGAGA
>JAQTZX010000014.1:0-1293 GCA_028687525.1 Candidatus Omnitrophota bacterium | reverse complement strand
GCCGGAGAAAAACGCAGGGCTAAAAACACACTTACAAACAAAATCGCGCAGATTAAAATAAACAATTTTTTCATTAGAACCGGCCTCCAATCTTACCTTAGAGCAGATTGCTCACTTATGTTTATCACACACCGGTCAGCAGTAATAATAACATTACGTATGACCGGTGCAATAAGGTTCTTTTAATATCCCAACCGGCATCCGCTGTTCTTACCGTCTTCGCTCTTTGGAAAATTAGCCGCAAAGCGAAGAGCAACACGCAGGTATTTCGGCGCGGGGCTTGACCATACGCCGCCGCGGTTTCCGGCGCCCGCTCCGTCTCTCCCGGGCCAGTTCGGGACATTGCAGAAACCGTCTTCATCCAGTTCTCCGTCTCCATGTATCGCGGTGTAGGCGCGGCCAAGAGCATGCCCCACAGTCACACAACGCTCCCAGACATTCCCGCTCAAGTTACGTACCCCGTAGTATGAAGCACCGCAATTGATCCTTTCGGAAACATCCCCATGTATGCTGTTCTCGAAAAGTTCACCGGTGACCGGGCCTTCGAATCCGGGGTTGTCCGGGACAGTCTTTTTGCCGACATCAAACGGAGCTATCCCGCCGCCGAAACAGGTATTTACCACGCCCTTCTGGGGGACTTTCTTCTCGAAACCGCTGCCGTCGGCGCCGTCAAAAGTCTGGACGCGGCCGATCTTACCAACATCGTCCATTGTTACACCCCATGCCAATTCATCCACCAGCGCATCGCCGGGTCCGCGGGACGCCTTTTCATATTCCAGCTCGGTGACCGGCCTCAAGCCCGCCCAGTCGCCGATGGCGGCGATATTCAACCAGGACATAAAATTAACCGTGCGCGCAGGAGCATAGGTATAGAACTTTACGGGCTCGGTTATGCCGTTGCCGTCTTTGGCTGTGACAATTGAATTACGCAGATGTTCATCTTCACTGTTGGTTTTAACATAATAATTCTTTATATGATCTCCGCTGATATCGGCTTCCACCATATTCTGCTGCTGCTTACGGGGCAAAGTGTTAAGAAAATCGACAAACTGCTGAGACGTCAACTCATATTTCATCATCCAAAACGCCTTATATCCCTTGGGAAATTCTTTGGGAATGGTAAAAGGCGTATCCTCGCGGCTGCGCGGATTATCCTGGTCGCAATACAACGCGCCGTCTACTTTGTCAACCAGGATCGGTTCCTCTGAAGAAATCATATAGGCGCCTTTGCCGGGATAGGCATAGAAACAGTTATCCGGGCCGTCCGCGCCTTTGGGATCACCGACATAATGC
>JAQTZX010000160.1 GCA_028687525.1 Candidatus Omnitrophota bacterium | reverse complement strand
TAATACTCATGATGAAGCCGGACTGTTTCAGGGATAGTAAAGGTAATTTCCGTTAATTTCACTATATCCGACCCCCTGCAGCCGATTACTTGAGGCATATCGAACCGGAAGTTTCCCAAATGTCCTGTTTTCTCCAGAGTAGCGAGATATTTACACCAGAATGCCTCCCTTAACAAAGCAGAATACTGCTCATGTGACCTTAATAGTTTATTCATCAGCAAGGCTTCGCCATGCAGATCGTACGTAAGACTCCGGGAGATAAATCGCGGATTGCCGGCTGAGGGAAAATATTGTAAGAGTTCTTTTAGAGGAAGAGATGGGATTTCTCCGGCATACAACTCAACGGAAGGGCCTTCTATCGCTAATCGCAAGCCGCTCAGGCCTGTAAGAGCAAATGCCTTCTCAGTATCCAGCGATTTACTATTGGCTATAACACCGTCCAGGAAAGCAATTATTGCGCCTACGGTATCTCGGATAAAGACGCTTCCCTGCACCTGAGCATCCTGCAATGCCCAGAAACCGCCCAATCGCAGATTTTCCTCCGCTTCCGGATTGAAAAACGTCTTTTCCAAAATAGGCCTCAGTCCTTCTATGATATTAACCGCGTGCTGATTCCCTTCGAAAGCGGCTTCTCCCAAAGTTTCAAGGCTGACTTGTTTGGCATAATCCGCTGTCTGCCCGTTACGAATAATACGCTCCAGAACTTCCAACGCCCGATCTTTTCTCTTTACGCCCTCTGCCTGTAACGCCCAGAAAGCCGCCTTTCTGAAACCGGGATCAACGCCGGGATCAAAAAATAATCTTTCCAGTTCGGAGATCATCTCCCCTAAAGTCTCAGACGCATCTTGATCAAAGGCAGCCGCATTCATCAACCCGGCCAAATACTCTTCGGTGAGAGAAAATGCGGATATAGAACCATCTCCATTCTTTTCGTTTTTATTCCCTCCGTCTTTCTGCCTGACGCTGGCACTGAAATTGATCTGATCGTTCAACAATGCGTACCGATCCGCCTCCAGGAACCGGGACAGCGCCGTTTTACCGTATCCGTCCACCGCTGTTTCAAGTACCACCGGCCGCGCCCAGCCTGTCGACAAAAGCAAGGGCTGCAATTCAATAGAAGAAACCGCGTCGAATGGATTAATATGCGTTTGCTTAATATAAACAAGCCAATCATAGAGTTCAATCGCGTCCAGCGCGCTGATTGAAAAACGCTCATCTTCACGCGGCCGGTACAGCGCCCGAACGTCCAGCCCGGTAAAATGGAAAAGCCCGATATACGCGTCATACCGGGATACCATCCTGCCGATTATCCGGGGATACATATCCAGCCCCCTGAACAAGCGATGCCGCCGGCTTTCCTCATCCTGCGCCTCCTTGACAAAACGGGTATCAAAGCCGAATTGACGGGTTACCCCGTTGCCTAAGCGCGGTTTTCTGAATCCGCGCATGGCGCGGATTTCACCCGGTTTAAGGACCGGCCCGTACTTGACGATAAAATCATCCACGCGCGCGTCAAACGAAGCATCTTCCAGAGGAACATCAAGGCCAATCTCCCGCGCCAGATATTCTTCTATGCCCGGATACAATGCTTTATACCGCTTTTGATCAACTGTTCTCCAATACCAGAGAAACACCCAATCGGTTATGTTTTTTTGTATATTGATCAGCCCGTTCAAAAGTAATGTGTGGTAGGCATGGTCAAAATCAAAAGTGAGCCCGAAATGCGGATAACGCCGCAATTCCCGCACCAGAATATCAAGATACAACGGCAATGATAAATACCGGCTGCTGTTTACGGAGGCCCCGCACACCGGCCCCTCGATAAGGATTTTGACGTCTTGCCGCGTATGCTGGAAGATATAATGGAATGCGTCAATCTTATCCGTAAAATCAAGATAATTTCCACCCCGCAATTCATGAAGCACCACTCCCGCGGGTTTTTCACGCTGTATGCAGGCAAGCATAACAACTAACTCCTGACATTTTGCGATATAGCCGGAAATCTCCTCCGCGGGCAGCGAAGTTACGGCATTGGGAGAATGCACGGAAACACACTCCATGCCCAGTTCCGCGTTAACCTTCCGCAGCAGCGTCTTCATACTCTCCAGGGCATCCAAGTCTGAAAGTCCGGCAATAAATAACTCGAATCTCCTGAAACCTAATTTCCGAAGCTGCCGGGCCTGCTTCAGGCTGTCGTCCAGGGCGCACTTACCGGCGAAATAGACAACCGGCAATCCAATGCCTCCATCCTTGCCTTTATTTCCGGCGGTTGCCGTATCTTCCGGCGGCACCAGCGCGGCACGCAATTGAGACCCAATAACATACCATAGATTCGGAGGCCCGTACGCGTGCCGGATATATACATAAGCCAGATATGCGTATGACGTAGCAGACGGGATAACGAACACCTGGGTAAGCCAGAACGCGTATTCCGGATTGATCAAAGCCACGGCTTTCGGCAGGGCCCAAATGGGGAAATTGACGCAAAATACCAACATGGGGTAATTCCGCCATTTCCGCCAGCCTTTTTGCGAATCGTCAAAGAATATGCTGCGCAAAGATCCCCTGACAGGTTTCCGTTCCACCAGCACCATAGTACAAAGCATGCCAAACCACAGGGAGATCGAGGACCAGAAAACCATGTCCATGAACCAGCGCACCGGCAGAAGCGGCGGATTGTTGATCCCGAAATATTCGCTTAACAGCCACAGAGCGGCGTTAGTGCTCACCGGCAAAAGCCAGCGGTACCACACCAGCGCCCAGAAGAAAGGATATACAAAGATACCAAGGAGAGGCGTCCGTATGGCGCGTTCCCACTGGATCCGTTCATGAAGTTTCTTTTGGATCTCGAATCTCTGGCTTACGATATTGGCAATGATCAGAACCGTTATATTCAAAACCATCGATCTCAGGAAATACTCCTCAAAAGGCCCGAAGAGACCGTATAAAATATTGTAAACGCTTTCAACCGGCGTAAATAAAAACAGGTGCGCCGTTGCGGGCGCCAGCCAGGTCGACAGCATCGCGTATGCCGGAGCGGAACAGGCGTTGATCGCGAATGAAAAAACCGCGAACAGTACGCTGGCAATAACCGCGACATTCCTGAAACTCGCGGAAAGGACTAAAAGCTCACCCCCCCCGATAGCCCGCTCACCTAACCTTCGTACGCCACCATCCCTTTTCCAGGCAACAAGAGTAAACGGCGGGATCATCCCGTCAATAGAATCCTGCAAGAGGCGGCTCAGGGCTCCCACCCCTTCCTTGCCGTTATATATCAGGCTTAACCCGGACAGTCCGGCATGAACAAGAACCTCGCCCAATAAAGTATTACCCAGGATTTCCGCAAGAAGAACCTCCCGGTTGCTATTTCCGGATAAGCTATCGACTATAGGAGCCGCGCTCCATCTAATAATCACTTCTTCATTTTTCACAGGCAGGCAATTCTGTGAAAGATACCGACGGGTTTCTTTATTCGTTACCCATTCCAGAACGATCCGAGTATTAAACGGCAGAGGAACAACCACAGCGGCAACAATTTGAGGGATAATCTTATG
>JAQTZX010000159.1 GCA_028687525.1 Candidatus Omnitrophota bacterium | reverse complement strand
GGACATAGCGGCGCTCTGCAATTTGTGCGCGCAGGATATTGGTTTTTTGGCTGTGGAATACGGGGAGGCAGGGTACGAGCCTCATAAAGGGGAGGATATTTTCAGGAATAAATACGGTGACTGCAAGGACCAGGCAATCCTTCTGGTTACTATGCTCAGGGAGGCGGGGTTTTCTGCCTGGCCGTTGCTCATAGCCACCGATAGTTATTATAATCTGAACGATGATTTCCCGGCATTGCTCTTTAACCATTGTATCGCGGCGGTCAAGGTCAACGATTCGGTTGTTTTTCTCGACCCCACGGCAGAGACATGTTCGTTCGGGGACCTCCCTCCCGGCGATCAGGACAGGAAAATATTCCTCGTCAGGGATGACGGATATCAGATAATGCGGACGCCGTTTTATCCGCCGGAACATAATTTTTTGCAAAACGACGTGCGTATACGCGTGGGGGCCGACGAAGGGATCGGCGTGGAAAAAACGATCGTGACGCGCGGTTTTTTTGATCAGTCGGAGCGCTACTGGTTGTTGTATACCCCGCCGCAACTGGTCCGGGAGGCTATTGAAGAGCGGATCCAGGATATTTCGATCGGCGCGCAATTGGTAAACTATACGGTTGAGAATATCGAGGAATTGGGATCTCCGGTCGAACTGCGGTATGCTTTTCGCGGCCCCGAATATTTCACCACCGCGGGCAATCTGCGTATTATGCCTCAGTTGTCCAGCCTGGATACGTCTCTGGTGGCAAAGGACTCGAGAGTTTACCCGGTATATTTCAACGTTTTGAACACCCAGGATACCACCCTGGCTATTGATATTCCCGACGGCCTTTCCGTGAAATATATCCCCCAGGGTATACAGGAAGATTCGCCGTGGTTGAAGGTGTTGGTCGAGTACCGGCAGGAAGGAAATAAAATCAAATTCCGCCAGCAGGTGGATTCCAAAAGGAAAGTTGTTACCCAGGGTGAATATGCCGATTTCAAGGTTTTTCTGGAAGGACTGGCGAAGAGGATAAAACAGCGGGTTGTCCTGGAAACGAAGCGGTAAGATACGGGAGATTTTTTATGAGTACGGAACCCAAGATACAGGAACGGCGAAGTTATATCCGTATGGATACGGTTTTGCCCGTGCAGTTCAGGTTGGTGAGCCCGGACGGGAAAGAATTTTTATCGGACTGGAGGCAGGGGTTTACCAATAATGTGGGAAAGGGAGGGATATGCCTTCAGATAAATAAGATTGATCCGCTTTTAGCGCGGCAGATCAAGGATTCCGGGGCAATGCTCGCGTTGGAAATCGAGATTCCGTTTATCCCCGGTTCTCCGGTAAGCGCCCAGGCGCGCGTGGCCTGGTTTCAGGATGGTGCGGATGATAAGGGGCGGTGTCTGGCCGGTCTGCGGTATGTGTCTATCGAGGAAGAGGGAAGAGACCGTATCCTGCGTTTCGCCCGGGCAAAACAGATGTTTTTGCCCGCGGTAATGACGGTGGTTATCGTTTTGGGAGCGGTACTCGGTATTAACGGTTATTTTAATTTCAGGCTGGTGAAGGGGAATAAGCTGCTGGTCAAGCAATTGATAAAGGTTATCCAGGAGTCGAATGTCGCCCGGGAGCGGTTAAAGTTGATAAGCAGGGATACCGAAGGGGCACAGCTTAAAATCGGTGATCTGGAGTCGCGCATTAAGTCTCTGGAACAGGAAAGAACGATGCTTGAGGCGGCGATGAACCAGGAGAAATCCGAAAGCGGGAAAAAAATAGAAGAATATAATTCCCGTATCGCGGCGTTGTCACGGCAGAAAGATTCTCTGCAGAAACAGGTTTCCTCCGCCCAGCAGCAGAAAACGGCGGTTACCCGGGAATTGGAGCGTCTGGACCGGGAAAAATCCGCACTGACAGAAGTTAATTTTCATAAAATGTACCGGTGGCTCGCAGTGCATCAGAATCCACATACCGGGTTGGTCATGAGCTTCGAAGGGGATGCGGATATGTCCGACCAGGCGTTTATTTACGATCAGTCTTTGGCGGCACAGGTTTATACGCATGCGGGTGATGCGGAACGCGCCCGCATTATCCTGGAATTTTTCGCCGATAAGGCAAAGCGGGAAAACGGCCTGTTTTTCAACGCGTATTATGTCAATGACGGGAATCCCTCCGAATATCTGGTGCATTCCGGACCCAATGTGTGGGTGGGGATAGCCGCGGTGCAATACGCGCACAAAACAAAGGATTCCCGTTTCATGCCTTTGGCGGAGGAACTCGCGCGTGCCCTTATGTCCCTGCAGTCACAGGATAGTGACGGGGGTATCCGCGGGGGACCGGCGTTTTCCTGGTATAGTACCGAACACAATCTGGATGCGTACGCGTTTTTTAATATGCTTTTCGTTTTGACCGGTAATCCCCGGTATGCCGAGGCGCGGGATAAGATATTCAAGTGGCTGCTGCTGCATAGCTACGATAAACAGGATGTCCCGGTTACGCGCGGTAAAGGCGATTCCACCATTGCCACCGATACCTATGCCTGGTCGATCGCGGCCATCGGTCCGGCAAAACTTAAAGAGGCGGGCATGGATCCGGATGAGATCATGGAGTTTGCCGAGAAGCAGTGCGGCGTGAATGTTTCTTATCCGCGTCCGGACGGAAAGACGGTTGCCGTTAAGGGGTTTGATTTCGCCCCGCAGCGCCACCTGGCGCGGGGCGGCGTAGTTTCCACGGAATGGACGGCACAGATGATAACTTCTTTTAAGATAATGGCGGAATATTACCGGCAGGCAGGAGATTTAGAGAAATCAGGGAAATATCGGATTCGGGCGGAGGAATATCTGGGGCAGTTGTGCAATATGATCATCTGCAGTCCTTCTCCTTCCGGGCAAGGCGAAGGGTGTCTGCCGTATGCCAGCGCAGATTTTGTCGATACCGGCCACGGGTGGAGGTCTCCGAAAGGAGAGTCTACAGGATGCGTGTCCGGCACCGTGTATACGATTTTCGCGTATTACGGGTATAATCCGCTGGAAATAAAATAGTCCTATGAAGCCGGGATTTATTTCGATATACAGGAAGCTATTTGCGCGTTTCGGCCCGCAGCATTGGTGGCCGGCGGATACGCCTCTTGAGGTCATGGTGGGCGCGATCCTGACTCAAAATACCAATTGGGGCAATGTGGAAAAGGCCGTCGGGAATTTAAAAAGGCACAAGGTTCTGACTTTTCCCGGATTGCACGGTTTATCCCGGGCGAAGCTTGCTTCTTTGATCAGGCCGGCCGGATATTACAATATAAAGTCCGGGCGGCTAAAGAATTTTATTGATTTTTTTGTGAAAGAATACCGGGGGAATATCCACGAGACACTCTCCGTGGAAACGCCCCGTCTGCGGGAACAACTGCTTTCCGTAAACGGCATAGGCCCGGAAACCGCGGATTCCATATTATTGTACGCGTTGGGCCGGCCGGTATTTGGCGTGGATGCCTATACCAGGCGGATATTATCCCGGCACGGCATGGCCGGGATAAACGATGATTATGCGGAAGTGCAAAATCTGTTTATGCGGAATCTTGATCCGGACGCGCAGATGTTCAATGAATA
>JAQTZX010000158.1 GCA_028687525.1 Candidatus Omnitrophota bacterium | reverse complement strand
CAATGGGGCGCGTATTTTATGGGGAAACAGGGATATACGTTCGAACAGATCCTGAATTATTATTATCCGGGAGTTCAGATCAGTGAACATTACGGAGCTTGATTATTATCTGCCGAAAGAGTTGATTGCCCAGTATCCCCTGCAGGAGAGGGACGCGGCGCGCCTGCTTGTCTTGGATCGGAAAACGGGGATGATCGAACACCGTGTTTTCAGCGATATCTCCGGATATTTCTCCGCCGGCGACCTGCTGGTTTTGAACGATACGAAGGTTCTTTCATGCCGTTTTTCCGGGCGCCGCTCCAGCGGAGGCCGGGTGGAAGTATTGCTTTTACGAAAGATCGGTTCCTCGGGCGATACCCTGGTTTTTAACGCCCTGCTGAAACCCGGACGGATCAGGTTGAACGAACAGGTGACACTGGGAAACAACGGCCGGGCGTTTCAGTGCCGGGTGACCGGTAAAGATGAGGTAACTTTTTCCGGTATGGATGAGAGAACCGTTTATTCCCTGGGGCAGGTACCTTTGCCTCCGTATATAAAACGCGAACCGGATGAAACCGACCGGCGGTACTACCAGACGGTGTACGCCTCCCGGGACGGTTCGGTTGCTTCGCCGACTGCGGGATTACATTTTACCGAAGCGCTTCTTGAGCGTATACGCGAGAATGGCGTCGGGACGGCGTATGTCACTTTGCACGTGGGGCATGCAACTTTTAAGCCCATCAAATGCGATGATATAACCGGGCATACTATGGGAGAGGAAACCTTTTTTATAGACGACCGGGCCATTGCCTGTATAGAATCGGCGCGCCGGAACAAAGGAAAGATCTGCGCGGTGGGAACGACCAGCTGCCGGACGCTTGAGACCTTTGCCCGGGGCAGGAAAGAGGGGCGGACAGGTTTGTTCATCTATCCCGGATTTGTTTTTGCCGCGACCAACTGTCTGCTCACGAACTTTCATCTGCCCAGGACGACCTTGTTCGCACTGGTCTGCGCTTTTGCGGGCGTTGATCTCGCGCATAAGGCTTATCAAGAGGCGGTGGAGCGGAAATACCGTTTTTACAGTTACGGGGATGCGATGCTGGTCTTATAGATATTTTAGTGTGCACTACTTTAGTGTGTAAGTTTGTCCCGTCAAACTTATTATGTTCAGGGGACGGGATCCCGCCCCTCAAACATGTTTCAGGCGGGATAAGTGTAGAGTGTGTAAGTAAAACGTAACATTTTTACTTACACACTTAGATTTATCTATACACTTTCACACTTATACACTTACACACTTAAAAGCATCCGTTGCATTCTTGTGCTTATACACTATTTGTCGCGGGAGTATATGGGGCATTTCACCCTTATTCACACAGATAAAGGTTCGAAGGCGAGGCTGGGAAGGTTGGCATTCGTCCGGGGGGATATCGATACTCCCTGTTTCATGCCCGTGGGCACGCAGGCTTCGGTGAAGGCTTTGTCTCCGAGGGAACTCAAGGAGATGAAAACCCGGATAATCCTTGCCAATGCCTATCATCTTTTTCTGCGGCCGGGGATGGATGTGATACGCAAGGCCGGGGGGTTGCATAAGTTCATGGCCTGGGACGGGCCGATATTGACAGACAGCGGGGGATACCAGCTTTTCAGCCTGGCTTTATTGCGGGAAGTGAAAGATGACGGCGTTGAATTTCAGTCGCACGTGGACGGAAAGAAGCATTTTTTCACTCCTGCGGACGTGCTTGAAATACAGAATATACTTGGTTCGGATATCATGATGCCCCTGGATGAATGCGTGCAGTATCCCTGTGCCCGCGATTACGCCGAGACCGCTATGAAGAGAACCATAGAGTGGGCGGCACAGTCAAAAGAATTTCACAGTGCGCAGTCCCGGGATGAGAGTAAAAGCGGACAGTTGTTGTTTGGGATCGTGCAGGGGGCGACCTATGAGGACTTGCGCAAAGAATGCGCGAAGGCCATAAGCGGTCTTGATTTTGACGGCTATGCAATGGGCGGAGTTTCTGTTGGCGAGCCGAAGAGTTTACTGTATAATATGACGGGTATCGTGCTCGACCTTGTGCCCGCGGAGAAGCCGCATTATATCATGGGGATCGGTACGCCTGCCGATATCATCGAGGCGGTAACATTGGGGGCGGATATGTTCGACTGCATCGTCCCCACGCGGTACGGAAGGACGGGCACCGCTTTTACCAGCGGAGGCAAGGTGGTCATCCGCAATTCCCCGTATATCGAGGATTTCAGGCCGCTTGATGAAACCTGCGATTGCTACGCCTGCCGGAATTTCAGCAGGGCTTATATCCGGCATTTGTTCAATACCTATGAGATACTGGGACTTCAGCTGGTTTCGTATCATAACGTGTATTTTTACCTGCGCATGATGGAACAGATCCGGGAAGCGATACGGCATGACCGGTTTGTAGAGTTCAAGCGGGAGTTTTTGAGTTCGTATAGTGCCGAAGAGTCCGTCCGGGATTCGTAATTGACCATTCGGCGCAGGCCACGGCTTCAGCCGTGGCCTGCGCTCATGGTTCCGCCCCACGGGCGGAAAACAAATGGTGCACGGGCTTTGCCCGTGGGGCTCCACTCGTTAAAAACGTACCGAGTACAGCTTCGAAGCTGTACCCGGTACAGATTCTACGAATTATGATTATTGATATTATCACGATTTTTCCCGGCATGTTCGGCCCGTTGTTGAATGAATCGATCGTCAAGCGGGCCCAGCAGAAGGGTAAAGTAAATATCCGCGTCCATGATCTGCGTGATTACACCCTTGATAAACACCGCAAGGTCGATGACCGGCCGTTCGGCGGAGGTTCCGGCATGGTGATGTGCGCCGACCCGATTTTCCGGGTCGTCGGGAAATTACAGGGGAGAAAACGCAAATCGGAAACCGGCGACCGGTTACCGAGAGTTATTTTGCTCTGTCCCCAGGGGAAAACCCTGGACCAGAAGTCCGCCAAAAGAATAGCGCGGTATAAACATATCATTTTGATATGCGGGCATTATGAGGGTGTAGATGAACGGGTGCGCGAAGGACTGGCGGATGAAGAAATCTCCATCGGCGATTATGTGTTGACCGGCGGGGAGCTTCCGGCAATGGTCCTGGTTGATTGCGTGGTGCGGCTTCTTCCGGGCGTGCTGGGAGATAAAAATTCCTTGAAATTTGAGTCATTTGAGAGTAATTTATTAGAATATCCGCAGTATACCAGGCCCGCCGAATACCGGGATATGAAGGTACCCGCGGTGCTGGTATCCGGCGATCATAAAAAGATTGAAGGGTGGAGAAAAGAGCAATCCATTCAAAGGACAAAAGAAAGGCGTCCTGATCTTGCACGAAATCATAAACGCTCATAAAACGGAGGATGAGATGGGGAAAGTTGATAAGATGAAGCTGGTGGAAGAGATGTACACGAAGAAAGAAAATCCGAAATTCGGTGTCGGCGATACGGTCCGCGTATTGACCAAGATCCCGGAAGGCGATAAGATACGTTTGCATCCTGTTGAAGGCGTGGTTATCTCCCGAAGAGACGCCGGTATTAAGAGCGTATTCACCGTGCGCAAGATTTCTTTCGGGGAAGGGATGGAGCGGGTTTTCCCCTTGTATTCGCCCAATATCGAACGTATCGAGGTCGTCAGGAGGGG
>JAQTZX010000013.1 GCA_028687525.1 Candidatus Omnitrophota bacterium | reverse complement strand
AAACCGTGTTCTGCCCCTGCCGCGGAGAGACTCTTTCCACGTTGTCCATTATGGCCGCGGCCACTGCCTTTCTTTTTGCTCCCTCTTCAAGTCCGACGGGAATAAAACCCACCCGCTCAAAAGTTTCCGCCCGTTGCATAATACGATTCAATCCTTCATCGCCGTAACCGTTCCAGAGCAGAATCGCCCTGTTTCCTGCAAGCGTCGCAGAGGCAATCCCCAGAGAATCCATTATTCCGCGGTCAACATTCACAGAGGTATCCCCCGCGCATGAAAATGCAAACGTATCTCTTCCGGCCGCCGTGAACCTTAACTCAACTCTCCTTTCCTGTTCACCTTTGCGATCCACAATGCTCACGGCAAATCCGCTGTCATTCCGCCGGTATTCAAGCCTCAGATCCGCTTCAATGATATGTTCCGGGAACATCATCCGCAAAGCAGCCGGCAAATCCGGAGCATAAAGCACGTTTTCTCCGGCCACCCGCGATGCGCGGATATATTTGCCTAAAGCAAAACATATCGCGGCAGGATGAACGGATACCCAGCGCTGAGCCGCCTGACGAACAGCCTCCCGGTTAGCAAGGCCAAGCGCTTCTATCGTACAAAGCACAACTGCCTGGTTTTTCGTATCTGCGGAGGTCAGATCAACGATTCGATCGCTTTGCGAAAAAGTGATTATTTTATCCGGCTGAAGGCGTACGCCCCGTAAAAAGTTCAATAGTCCGGATATATCTGTATTGGAGTTTACATCCGGCTCCTGCTGCTTACCCGCTTCCGGAATCCCTTCAAACAAGCAGGCATAGCGGAATACATGGGAAAGAAACGCAATGCTATAATCGTAATCTTGAATTATTCTTTTTTCTTGGCTATCTGCTTTGGTCTTAATCAATACCGGAAACTTCACCCAAAACGGATCGATCCCTTTCGTTCCATCCATAAGACCCCGCACATACTCATTAAAATTCGACTCGGGTGATTTTTGCGCCGCCATTATAAGATACGCGATAAGACGGCTGAAATCTTCGGACAGGTAACAAACTGTCTCAAATAGCCTGTTTTCCGGAACCGAATGCTCCGCGATGACCTGTCCCACCGCCGCCATCCAGGCATAATCATGAATATCGCCTATCCGTATATCGTTCCTGGTTCCGGCAAAAGCAATGCCTTTCTTTTCCTCCTCATCCATGAGCGAGCCGTTTGTTTGCGCGTTATTTCTAAGCAGCTCAGCTTTGTCTTTAAAATAAGTATCCTGCCATGCCTCAGAATCAGCCCACGCGGATAACACTGACTCCGACTTCCCGGAACAGAAAGAATAATCCAGTTTTTTATGCCTTATATCGCCCGAGGGCCATATTCCGGCAAGGAAGAATATCAGATCCGCAGTGTAAAGTTTTATAAAAGGCAGATCCATCAACGAGGCTTCGCGCACCTCACCGCTTATGCTGTGCAGCAGGTTCAACCGGACGCACGGAGAGACAGTGAATATTTCCAGAAAATCCGACAGCAACGAGCTGCCATCCAGGCGGTCAAGATGAGTGGTAAGAATATATATTCTGATTATTCCCTCCACAAGCACGCTGTTTTCTTCATTGGGATAAATTCCATGGGTCCGAAGGAATTCTTCGATATTGCGGTTGATATCCTCCTTCATTCTGCTTTCGAGAAAATCCCGGGCAGCGGCCATCCTTTTTGACGCCGGCTGGACCGCGAGGATAACATCCCAGATAAGCGCAGTCAGATAGGCCCGTTCCATGTCGCGCATCTTCCGGAAAGCCGGGCGAAACTCCTCCCATATTTCGCCAAACCTGGAGGGCTGCCTTCTGATTCCAAAACCGAAAAACAAATCGTCTTCTTCAAATCCCCAATCCTCCCCGACATCATCGCCAATACTCGTTTCCTCCTCCAAAGCCTCCCGAAGGGTCTGGAACGGCTCTTCCAGCATTTCACTGATCGCCTCATCCCGGGTTTTGCGCTTACGCGGATACACATCTTTCACCACTCTGCCGTCTCCCAACTCCACGACCAGATCAAAATCAGATGATCCTTTACCTAAATCAACCATCCTCATACGATAGATCACGGACTTTTTCCACCCATGGTCGAACTGCCGAAGCTTACCGGTGTTCACAGCCTTCTTGACCGCGGCCAGCAGCCCTGCTGTATCCGAAATCCCAAAAGGCTCAAATTCCATACCGCGTTCATCCATGATAGAAACCAAATCGTCCCCAAATACTTTGACAGCATCGTCTCCCTGGAATGTAAACCAGCATATTCCCGCCAAGGCGAGTAATCTCTTCATATTGTCTCCGGACAATGTGCGCGAGAAGATAGAATGACGAGTATGGATCTCAACAATAAGCTCATCCTTGCCTGCGATATGCAGCTCCATTCGGACATGCTGCGTGTTACGGCCTTCGGCATAGAATAAAGACAATTCAAAATCTTCATTCGAGCCATCTTTCATAATATACGAATGACACCGGACGGATTCCTCAGAAACATTATCCATAACCGCCCGAAGCGCCGGCTTGAGCTCAGACCTCTTCAACGAACTGGCGAAACGCAGTTCAAGCAGGCAGATTGCGAATTCGACAAAATCCTGTTCCAACATGGGCGCGCCGATACCCGGAACTCCCGCCCGGGCATTATACAAAATTGTCCGCACGAACCATTTTACATATTCCTGGCATCCGCCTTTGGGCAGGACATCCGCGGTTATCCAATCTACAAAAACCTGACCCGCGCCGGGCGCTTCCACAAACTCCTCCACGGTCATCTCCGGATGCGCCCGTACCGCTTGTATGAACCGCTCCTGAACCGTGCGCTTATCGCCTTCCCCTCTTTCCGACTGCGAGTCTTTGCGGTTAATAACCCTGTCTATCACCCTGAAATAATACTCATTGCGCCCCCGGAATATTGTATTTTCGAAAGAGAAGGATATATTTTCGATATCGATATCTCCTAACCGTGGAATGATCTCAATGTTAGCCGCCTGAGACAGGAGATCTTCCAGTATCTTTCTGCCGTTCCCAGCCGACATTCTTTCTGCAGCCATAACCTGCTCCGCAACAGCCGCGATTTCACTGCCGGTCAAGACTGGTTTGGAAAATACAAAATCCAAAAAGTAATATGCCAGATCATACCAGGCATCTCCCCTTCCGGCTGTGGCAATTTTCATCTCGGCGGCCCGGACAAACTGAATAAATGGTGTTTTAAAATATCCTTTCGCGCGCGCCAGTTCCATAAGCCTGGATTCAAGCGGCACCAGCGAACCGCTCATCCCGCAGTCTACATAGTTTGTGTATGAAATTGATCTGCGCCAGTACAGTTCAAAACCGGTAAGGACCGCATCTCTCAATCCGGGATCCTCGATCTCCAGCATATATCCGATGAACCGGTTGCGTTCATCAACCTGTTCCTCCGCCGGCCTCTCATCAACGGTCCGCTCAAAATATTGCCAATGCCGTTCCATGCATTGATACTGCATTGTTTCGTCTTTGCGCGCCGCAGATTCCAACTCTTTCATGATACCTCCCCAGTGCACATCTCTGAGCGTATTATAAAAAGCACCCGTGAACCGCTCTATACCGGAAGCCTGTTTCTCCGTTTGTGCTTTGGCCGCTTTTACGCCGGCGGCGAAGGCAACCATATCTTCGGCATAGAGTATGGACAGAAACTGAACGTCCCGGTCTTGCTCAGGTCTCAAAAGTTCCCGGGCTACTTTCCGACTGCTTTCGGTATCAACCGAAACCTGCGGATCATAGGGAATATATCCTTCCCGGAATCCGATCTTTTCACTCCTGTCTCCGCTGTAGGTATTCAGCATAAAATAGATCAGGCTTTCTCTCGGCAAATTCGTGAATATAAGGGAAAGAGGTATGAATTCACCCGGATATTCCTCCAGGACACCCGACAACTGCGAAGTAAGCGTGGCTTTCTCAGTCTCGATAAACATATCGCCGAGAACGGGGATATCGGCATCGGTTAATACTCTTTTCGGGTCATGAACCAGTTCATCGATCTCGCGACTGTAGTTAAAATGCATAACCTTATTCATTCTCTGCATAGTCAAAGCAAGCATGGACATCTCTCCCAAAGGCAGCGCCCTTGCGACCTCATTCTCCTGGTCAACAATAGTCCTCACCGTCACGCCGTCCGGACGTTTGTATGAATATACACGGCAGGAAGCGGGGAACCCCTCTTTGGGGCCGCATTCTTTCAATTCTCCCTGACGGATACTCTCCATAATTATTTCGGCGTGCTCTCGAAGGTGAAGCACAAAATAACCGAGATGCTCTTCAAAATTATCCTTGGTTTCAAAATGAATATATCGAAGCCCGCGCTTGCCTTCTCCCGGGCGCAATATGATTTTTCTCCCCTCTCTATCAACGGCATAGTCCGCGACATCGAATCTTTCAAGAAGATACACGGTATTCGCTGCCTTCAAGGAAGAGGTTTTGCTCCAGGAAGACAGCCTAAGGGTTATCTGAAGGCTTTCATCTTTCGATATTGACAGATGCAGGGATGGATATTCGCATCTTCCGCCGGGGGCAAGGATAAAACGGATATCCAAACCGTTTTCCTGCAATCTGCCCTTGACCTCAACGCCAATCTTTGCCGCACCTGGAGGAACCCCCTCAAAAAGCCTGGGCAACTTGCCGGCAGCGGCAGAACCCAACTCAACAAACGCCCTTTTCTGAAACAAATATCCCGCGTCTTGAGCTATTTCATACAACTCCTTATCCGAGAACAAATCATCGGGTATCTCTATCGCGCCGCCGTCCCCGGAGCCGTCAAAAATTGTTTCATCGGCGGCCGGCCGGGGTCGCGGAACACCCATATCCGTTACGACCTTTTCTATGCCGGATATATTCCCGGTCTGCTGCGCATAGGCTACAGCATCCTCAAAAACTCCGGGATTAAGACTCGGGTGTTTGGAACTCATCAACCAGTAATAATATACCCCCGCAATCCCGCCGGCAGGCGCAAGATTGAGCGTGATGGAATAGCGGTTTTTTGTGCCCGTGCCGGTTTTAACGGCGGCGGCCTGGCTAAAACCGAGGCTCACCAGCAATTTCAATGTTTCAACAGGCGCACAGGGAGGCAGCGGCGCGCTTATCCCGCTTATCAGGCAACCGGGGAATTCACGCATGATATCATCGAGCGCGCGCATCCAGGCATCCCTGCCGAAACCGGGCTCGACAGCGGTGTCTTTCCAGAATCGCACATCTTCAATAGAATAAGCGCCGTTCAAAACCGCAACATTGAATTCCAAGGTACCGACTATCCCTTTGCGTTTGTATTCCGCGGACAAACAGTATCTATATCGCGAAATGCCGTTCGCTGCGAATCCCGGCTCCGGAACAAGCGTATAATTCCACTTCAGCCCGGCGATGTTCACCATACCGGTTTGCGCCTGAGCATCCATGGTTAATTTTTCCGCTGATTTCCGGGCTTCTTCCAAGCTGATTCCCCATCCTAAAACGGCTCTGAGTTCTTCATCCGTAATATCCGGAATCAGAAAAAATACAAACGCGTTCTTGAAATCCCGGATCCGTTCCAGCGCCAGCCTTACGCACTGACATGTTTTGTCCGCGCGCACATCAATAAACAAAGGAACAAGGGCGAGCTTCAAAGCAAAAACCAACCTTTCCCTCGGCACCCGGTAATCACGGATAAATGAAACGAACCGCGCCGATTCCTCGGGGGTTAACCGGCAAAAGTCATACCCGGCCGCCGCTACATCGGTAAAACTCCAGGGGATAAAAAACACCTCTTCAAGCAATGTATGCGCGTATCCGCTCAAGAATCTTTGTACCCCTTCCGAAACACGCTTCCTGTCCGTATCGCACTCATCCCCGAACATCTCCATGGGATCAAACATCACCAGCTTCGTTGCCGGCATATTCGCAGCCCTTATCCTTTCGTAAAGCCCCCTGGAGTTTATCTCCGGGATCTTCTCTCCGCCGTCGCCGGCTTCTGAAAAACAATCGGACGCGGAAAAAAGTAATACCGCAACCGCGTCAAGCATATCACTCCTGCAGGGTGTTTTCTTTCTTCCGGCATCACTGCGCGCAAGAACCCGCGCTCCGCCGTCAGAAGTGAACCGCCTTATTGCCGATGAAGCGTCAGGCGACGCCGGAGTAATACCCAGCAGCTTCACAATGTCTTCAATGATAGCGGCCGCCGCATCTTCATCTTTACCTTGCCTGGCTTGTTTTATGGCAGCGTTAAAAATATCCGGATCAAGGCGTGGATGCCGGAAATCTTTCAGCCACTCGCGGTAAGCGTCGAGATCTCCGTCTTTCAATACCAGTGTAAGCATTACCTGGCGGCCGCACGCCGCCCTTTCCAGAGGATCCCGATAATCGGTTATTTCTGCCGCATTAAAGCCGAGACTCGTCCACAATTTCAAATCGTCAACTGCATTCCAAAAACGCAGCTCCGCTCTGATTTCATACACTTTGATACCGGGCAGCGCGCGGGAAATTTCTTCTAAAGACCGAAGCCATGCTTCTTTCCCAAATCCGGATCCCACGTTGCCATTTTTCCAGATTTTCACATTTTTAATAACAAACCGCCTTTCTCCGTCTTCGTTCATCAAAGAAAAATTCAAAGCCGCCAGGGGATTATAACCGTATTGTGCGGCAAGTATTAAATCATACCGGATATTTTCATAAGGCCGCTCAGCCCTTATACGTTCAAGCTTTGTTTTCCAGGTTAGTTTGGTTACGGGTATCTTCAAGTCATCGCTGTCGAAATATGAAATTATTGTATACGCTGACTCTCTGGCCTTTTGCAGAGTAAGATCCTGCCCCAGAAGATCCCGTATCTCTGCTTCGGTAATGTCGGGGACCATAAACAACACAAACGCGCATTTGAACGCATTGATTTTTTCCACATATAAGTTTCTTGAGATATCCGCGTTAAGATTCAACCGTAACGGCTGCAAAGCGAGGGTTAACGCAAAAATCAGCCTCTTCCGAGGCAACGCATATCCGCTGATAAATGTTTCAAGGCGCCCTGCCTGCTCTTCAGTTAAACTATTAATTGCTTTTAAACCCGCAACACCTTCCTGTTCCTGCCACGGCGCTAAAAATAGTTCGTCAAACAGCGTAGTTTTATAAATATCAAGAAACGCTTGAACGCGTGAAGATACCAATCTACTATATATATCGCCGCGATCCGCCAACGATTGAATAGCGCTTAATTTCACCTCGGGCATACTCGTTTTTTTAATTCTATCAAAAAGCCGTTGTATCGCGATCCCGCTGATAACCCCGCCGTTTCCATCCCCTTTTTGCCGATTATCTCCGCCATCCCGCTTACCATGGTTTTCCACGGGGCATTCCACCAGGACGGCTTTTTGAGAACCAAATCCGACCATGTCCCGGTTTTTATTGTAAAAATCAACCACCGCAGCAACATGAGAGGAAAAGCGGGGGACTTTTAAATAGATAATACCGCTGAAACGCGTAGTTTTATCATGTATCTGCCAGGCGTTTAATGAACGGCAGTGCTGTTCTATCTGCAGTTTGGGCACATTTTCCAGGATAGAAACCCCCTCTATCTCGGGCACTCTAATATTATTCTTTTCCAAAATCTTTTGCAAATCCGTAAAATCCCGGTTAAAGAAAAGAACCATCGCCTTGCGATAATCCGACGGAGCGGTGTTGTTTAACGCTTCAATACTGCCGATAAGCACCGACAACTTCATCCACAATACCGTATTCCAGTATTTAACTTCTATAGCGGATACCGTCATGCAGCCGGATTCGCCGCCGTCAATACCGGCTCCGGCCCATCCTGAACGAAGATACCCGCCACCAGCCACGGCAAGGTCAGGCATTTCGTAAAACGAACCGGAGCCCGTAACATATCCGCTGCAGACGGCCAATCCGCCATCGCCAGGGCCGGGAATAATCGTTTGACCGGCAGCGGAAGGAGATGTACCCAGGAGCGCCAGTAAATGTTTCCGAAGAGTCTCTCCGTTCCAGCAATTAGGGCTCTGGCGGTCGGCTTTTTCATGCTTGAATATCCCGGGCAAGACAAGCTTTATAGTATCGTCTGTGGGATCAATATTCAACGGACCAAGGGCGAATTTTAGAAATAAATAGGTGTATTTTTCCATTTGATCAGCGGGTTTGCCCGCTGAAATGACGGCTTCCGCCACGTTTTTACGTATATATGCCAGCGGATTCCCAAAAATATCCTCAAGCGCTTCGCCGTCCTCAAGGCTTATGCGGATCAAGTCGTCAATGATCATCCGTTTTGATTCATCTGAAATGGGTAAAGACACTTCTTCATCCCTATACCATTCAATTTTATAGTGCGTCGAAGCATCCCCCCATTTCTGGCTGTACTTTTTTATCCGGCGCAGGGAAATAAAGAACCACTCGATCTTTTCTTCCCTGCCGCCGACAAACTCTTCCCGCGGCTTATCGTCATTCCTTCCTTCCGCGCTCAATTTTTCAATAAACAGCCCTTCCTCAAACAATGCAAGCTCAGACAAAGCCTCGTCTTTCCATGTCTCTTCAATCCAGTCCTCCACCCCCCGAAGGATGGATTGATAATTAATCGGTAAATGACGGTCATCCATGATCACGTCCCGGTTGATCCTTCTTCCTTGTCCCCCGTCCCTGCCGACGCGCCTGCCATGCCGAGAGGAATAATGCCATGATTCACGGGTCATTCTTCTCCGAATTATTTTCTGAAAAACAAAAAAATTCCCCACTGTTCCGGCAAGAGCAATAATAACCAACGCGAACCACGGGATAAAAGTATTTAATAATATCTCGCTAAGAAACGCCGCAAGGTACATATCAAAAAACCCAAAGGCCATAAATTTAAACAGCCCCGCGCCCACATCTTCGGTTTTTCTCAAATCGATCTTATAGAGCGATGAAAGCGAATCACAATATGAACCCGCGATAAGAATAAGGATGCCCGCTATCATACACTGGTACGGGACGAACGATCCGGAATGTAATACGCGGTTCACGGCGATGTCGAGTAAAAACTCAACCGCAAGGCCGATACTCACCGCACCCAAAACAGCAGCTACTTTTCCGGGGAACGGCTCTTTACAAAACTGGATAAGCTCAGACTCAAGCCGGTCAAAGAATTTTCCCGACTCCCGGACATACCGGATAGCACAAACAAAGAAGCCCAATTGCCATATTGCATACAAAAGAGGCATAACGAGCCAAAGGGTTCCAAGTATTATTATTACAAATTCCACGACTGCAAACACCATGAGCAAAACGAACAGTGTCGCCTCCAGCTCATAAACGAGCGAATCCTCTATTCTTTTTTCTGCGCGGGCTTCCATCGATCGGGATGCTGCCTCTGGATCGATCATAATGATCCGCTTGTTTATTTCTTCCAGAAGCCCGGAAACAGATTCTATCAGCAGCATTATAGTGGCATATATCTCAAAGGTAATTTCTTCCTTCTTAGAAAAGAAAACTCCCAGGCCGACATCCACAACAAAACCTTCCAGGAAATCCCTCATTTCCTTAAGATCCTGAAGGATCAAAGAATCGGCGGAAACGTGCGTTCTCTGCATTTCCAGCATCAGCCACTGCAGCAAGAAAGCCAGCGAAGGCATGGCTTTACCCTGGCTGTTATAAACGAATTTCCGCAAAATGCCGTTCACCAGCGGCATACGCCGGGGATCCCAGTCCTTGATCTCGGCGCAGAAATACCGCTGGAAATGGTTTTCCGCGAGTAAACAAACATCCGCGTACCCCGCCGGCCCCCAGTCAATAATTTCCAGAAGCAGGGACAAGGTTACAGCGGCGCTGTATTTAATCCCCTCCTCATCCAAAGCCGCCGAATCCACGATCCCGGGGATGAGTTTGGTAAGCAGAAAGGCGTCTGCCTGCACGCTTACATCGCCGGACGTAAAAGCTGCGATCAGTATCGCGCGCAGGCGGTTTTCTATCTGCCGCTGATAATCTGCCCGGACGGTCTCCCCGGCCGCGCTCCTGCTTCTCAATAACTCAAGATAATCGGTAAAATCCTTCATCGCCCGGTAAAAATCGGGTACCGCCAGGGCCGTAATTGCCGCGTATTCATCATCACCGGGATTTAGGCCGGGGGACGCTTTTGTTTCTATGTTCACATCTTGAATGCCGCCGTCAAAAGATGAAACTTGCTTTTCCGGATGTGAAAACACGGCATCAAAGGCGCCCATGGCAGCTTCAATCTCCTCCGCTTTCCCACATGCGCCTGCCTCCAACAAATTCTCGTATACCATCCTGTATATATCCTTATACCGCCGGTGATAATTATCCGCATGTTCGGAAAACCTGTCCTTAAACCTCCGATAAAAACCTTGCGCATCTGTATGCATACCGGCCTCAGCATACACCCGCACGGCATTCCCGAAAGCGAGGTAATAATCAGGCTGAAACATCACTGCCTGAGTAAAATCATCAATGGCTTTCTCAATTTCATTCTTCATATACCAAATAACTCCCCGGTTGCACAGGGCCTTAACGCAATACGGGGAAATCTCTATGGCTTTCGTATAAGCCTCCAAGCCTCCGGGGACGCTGCCCTCTGCCCAATAAGTATTGCCTAAGTTACAATAAGCAGTCGCATATTTGCCGTTACATTGGATCGCCTTCAGGAAGAATTCACGCGCTTTTGCAAAATTGCCAAGTTCATAATAGACAAGGCCGATATTGTTACAGATGCCGCTCGCGAACGACCGTTCATCGCCCATCTGGAAAGCGGAATAATCGAGTTTGAGCATTGAATACAATTGGAGATCGACAAGAGCAATATCATGCTTGTCCTTCAGAATATAAAAATCATTCCTGCGCTCATAATATCTGCCCATATCCACAAAAAACGCCTTGTAATGCCCCTGGTCAATGAACAAATACGTCCCGTCTGGCATCCGGCTCAAGAGCAGGAGGTGTTCAAGATGAAGCGCCACGCGCGTCTCAATGCCGAGAACGCTTAAGAGCAGGAACAGGGTCAGCGAACTCGTGCTGCAGCCCATAAGGAATTGCAGGAGTTTTTCTTTTCTCTCCTCTTCCTGCCGGGCTGTTTCAAGAAGAACAAAAATATCCTCATCCGCGAAACCGTTGACCATCGCCCTGGACAGCGGATTCAATACCAAACGATACCCTTTTTCCTGAAGCGATTGCATAAGATCACAAATAAATTCCCCCAGAAGAAGCTCATTCCCCCGGCCTTTCAACGAACCGGCAACCTGCTTTTTCGAAACAGCGTCCACATCTTCCAGCATCTTTTCACAGCCGGACCGCAGAAGAAGCACTGAGTCATGGGAATATCCGGCGTTAAAAAGACGGGCGAGTATCGTATCCAGAGCCATAAGACCGCCTCTCCCTCCGTCCAAGAACAAAGAGGTGCGCCTGCCGCGGGGAATTTCTACCAGCGGGACATTGAGCCTTCCAGCCTCGCGCCGCGCTGCCGTAATATGCCCGGAGTGTATGCCGGCATGATAAAATATGCCGGCAATGCGTATGCCGCGGACCCGGACAATGATCTCATTGTGCACATACTGAGGCAGCGTATCGGCAAGGAGCTCCTGTATGGTGCGGGAACGCCTGTCCTTGCCCGCTTGCCAGAGAATATAGGGAAGATACTCTTCTTTCTTGTTCATCCCGCTGGCCTGGTTCTCCGCGAAGATCCCCGCGATATTTTCATCCGGGACATCAACGATCCATCCCCACCCGAAAAATGTTTCCGGGTGCGACTCATCAATACAGGAAACGGCCATGATATCCAGACCTTCCAACTTCCTGTCTTCGATCATGCTCTTGACCAAGAAACAGAAATCAAGCGGATTGAAATTCCGCGGATCGGTCCTGGGCAGCTGCGGCACGGGATCCAGCGGAATATTTCTCTCCTTTAAAGAAAAATGGAAAACTTCCTCCAACCGCCGCGCATATTCCCTGATAGATTCCCTGGAGCCCGGGTCATAATACGCCCAATCCCCCAGTACCCGCAGGCTTGAATCCAGAGCGTCTCTCGTCACCCCTTTGGTAATATACGGCGAAAGCGCGAATTTGCCTTGCACCGATTCCCGATCGGCATCGCGGTATTCATACCGGGCCAGGGACGGAGGGAAATTTATATCCACATATGTTTTCCATGCCCGAAGCAACCCTTTGAAAAACATTTCTATTTCCGGATCAAGCCTGTCCGAATGTATTTGTACTTTGATCCCCTTAAAATCAGCGGACAAATCCATATAGTGCACGCGTCTGTCGTCAATGCATGCCTCAAAATGCCGGCCCGGGAATCGTTCACGCAGCGCCCTCAGGAGAGAAAGAGTGATCAACGCATGCAGAACAGTCGCGATATTCGCGCCCCATGCGGTCAGATACAATTCCTGCCACTCTCCCACGGATGCCCTGTTTAGTTTTATTTTCCTGTTGATAACTTCCGAGAACTGAAACCTCGGCAGGCCCAGCAGAATTGCCGCCAGCCGCATCAATTCCATGTCTCCCCCGTCTTGAGAAACATCCCGCATTTCCTCCAATTGACCGCCGTTCCGCACTTCAGGAACAAAATCCCGTGACACATAAACAACCAAATCGGTTTCACCCCACGTCTGCGCCCATTCGCGCAAGACGAAATAACTGTCTCCCGAGGCCCAGTCTAACATTTTGACTCTCCGCGCAGCGACGGGTTCCAGCCAGTCCTGCTACAGGAGGCGCGCGTTAACGCGCAGGCCGAGGGCGGCCACTTTTATTCTTCTTGCCGCGGCAGCCTTTTTCAGCTTTTCGATCGCAACAGTAAGGGCGCCCGGGGAAAAAGGATTAAAAAGATAAAAAACGGTCGATTCGGCGTCAAGCTCCACATCCCTGATATTACCCCGTACAACGGTCACCTGATCAAGGCCTAGTTTATCAACTATATCTTTACAGACACCGGCTCTTTCCGCGATCATTTCAATCCCCGAGGCGCGTTTAAGGGGAGTCAATATCATGGAAGCGATCAAGAGACGGCCGGGGCCGCAGCCGAGGTCATTCAAAACATCATCCCCGGTTAATCCCAGATCCTGCAGCAAGAGACGTATCACGTTAAATGGAGTCCCTTCATAATAATAAAGCTCATTGGCATAGGAAAAATATTCTCTTTGCACCAAAGACTTTTCCATCTCATCCACATTGATCCCCAAAAGCCAGTCAAGATTAAAATCATAAAAATCCAGGCCTTGCTCGTACCACGCTCGCAGTATTGTCTTTACGATGCCTAAATCGGCATCAATGCGCTCCCGCAGGATCTCTTTATACTGATTCTCCAGCGCGAATATTCCGGGATATGTGGCCGCCATCGACCAGTCTCGGAAAAATTTGATCACAGAGGGCATTCCGGATAACGTCTCCGGATCATCCAACGATTCATCCAGTTCATGATCGACCGCGTATCCGAATTCCTTCAGATACATTGCCGCCGTATACCGGCGGAACTCTATATGCCGTCTTAAACGGGTCAAGCCTTCAATGCGGACAAAAAGTTCCCAGGGCGAAAGCGTACATGCCGCAACGGAATCGCCGGTAAAACTCTTGATCTCTTTCTCTTCGGAGCGCAGAGCCCGCATCGCCATTTCATACGGAGAATCAACCCCGGGCGCGTACGATTCACTTCTAAGCGTTTTCATGACTTTAGGGATGTTCATCTTCATTTTCCAGCTTAAATACCGGGCTATAAAATCCGATTCAAGATTAAATATCGCCCGCTCGACCTGCTTAGCATCAAAAGAGCTGCCGCCGTCAGAACAAACCGGGCAGGATTGAGAATTACAAGCCGCTGCCCGAACCCTTTTCACCTGCCACGGTGAGTGAAAGGGAGGCAGCGGCTTATCGAATATCGGCAGCAGGAATGATCGAAGCAGAATAACAGACATATCTGAAGGCGGATTCGGGAAGGATAGAACAACGTGCGGGACTTCTTGAGCGGTTTCCGGCGGCCCTGTCTTAAGAATATACTCTTCGCCTCCATCATAGGCATAATTTCCAGTTCGCCCCGGATCCCGCAAGCCGCCATCGCCCCTATTTTCCTCTGTAACCTTGAAGCGCACCGTTCCGCTCCAGCCGCCGGAATACGGCTGTATATCGCCGCGCAGCACTGCCCTGATCTTATCCTGAAGCCCTTTCTGAAAATCGTTGGCGGCGATTAACCGGGAAAGATGCCTGTATGCTTCTGCGCAACGCGTGCTCCGGCTGAATATAGCCGCGATATCCGCTGCATTCCCGTCAAAAGCCCCAAGAATCACCTCCCGATCTTCTTTCGATACCTGCAGGCCTTCATCCGAGAGTAAATCGCGAAAATCTTCTTTTGCCTGCCCCTGCCATCCCTGCGCTTCCCAGAACCAGCGCCTGCCGGTCTGCTGCGATAAATTAACTATATTGAACAGCGTGTTCGGCCCTCCTATATACGAGGGCAATTCATCCGACAGAATCATCAGCTCGTCGAACAATTCCTGTTCCAGTCTGTCGGTAAAGCTGATGACACTGACCCGATGGCCGGTTTCCCGCGAAGGAATGTGCAGAAAATCAAATATGGTCTGAAAGGGGATTTCATAATAGTTATATCCGAGTTTTTCGATCAATGTGCTGTAATCTTCTATTTCATACCCGGCAGGCTCCCGTTTAAGGAAAATCACGATATTTTTCTTCCCCGCGTATTCATCGCTCTTGAGCGCTTCTTCCAGCGGATAAAAATACCGCCGCCCGAACAGGAAAAAGCCGCGGGAATAAACAAACCCCCAATCGGCGTCCACAAGGGCATCTTTTGATCTTACTTCATACGGCAACAGCGATAAAATCCTATCCAGCGCCGCTGATTTTCTGGCATACAGTTCTTCGGGAGTTTTCGGCCGGCGTTCGATCTTTTCCAGGAACTCCCGGGAATACGGGCCAAAACCTGTATTAAAGGGTGAGAAACCGCTGCTTATCTGGCTCGGATTCGCCTTTTCCGTCCCGAAATCATACAGCATCAAGCCTTTTATTTTCCACTCCAGGAATAAATAATTCATAAGCGGCATAATTCTCTGCTCGTCATAATCTTGTCCGGCGTCCGGAGCGTACAACAAAAAGAAACCGTCTTTCCCGACATGCTTTGCCGTTTCTTCCAGCCAGGTTGTCCCCACTAAAATCTCATTCAACAGGATCACCCTGAATTGCTCCCTGGTGGTATATTCCCATTTCTTATAATAGTGCAGCTCTCCGATCCGCTTCTCCTGTTCCCGCCATTCGGCACGGCTCATCATCAACGGCATGTCATCTCTGCTCAACAGAATTATATTCATGCGTTTGCCCGGATAAACACGCCGCAGCATGCGCATGGTGTTCATAAGATA
>JAQTZX010000157.1 GCA_028687525.1 Candidatus Omnitrophota bacterium | reverse complement strand
TGCCGATACCGCCGACCAATGGAATATTCCCGCATACGAGAAAACGGAACCGCACCGCAAGCCTCTTAAATACGGCAACGGAAATAACGGCAAGAAAAAAACTCACTAAAAATACGCTCAAAAACCGTATGAACACAAAACCTCTCCACAGCCCCAAAAACCACTGTTATTTTACCGCTTAACCACTTATTATCGTTGAAGTTAACCTCTATTATATATCAAAACCGGACAATTTCAACAAAAGACTCCCAAACGGTCAAAGCTGTCAAAGCTGTACCCGGTACCGATTCAAGGCGGTACCAGGTACCAAACTAACAGGATGCTGAAAAACACACTCTTCATCAGACTGCTAATCGGATACCTGTCCCCTACGGTACAATTCCTGGTACTGGTGGATCATGTACTCTACAGTGTATATGCTGCCCAAGGATTTCCGGGCTTGAGAACCGATCTTCTTTCTCATTTGCTCCTCGTTCAACAACAGCGAAACTTTCCCGCACATATCCGGCATATCCCGGGGTTTTACCAAGTATCCGGTAATCCCTTCAACAACTACTTCACTTATCCCTCCGGTATCGGTCGCGACCACAGGAAGAGAGGAAACCATTGCCTCCAGGACACTTATGGGAAGCCCCTCCCATAAAGAAGTAAGCACCACAATATCCATGCCCGCAAGAATCCGCGGGATATCCCGGCGCCATCCCGACAGTACTACATCATCCTCCAGCCCCAACACTGAAACCAGCTTCTCTATGCGCCGGCGCAAAATTCCGTCCCCGACCAGCAGGAACTTTATTTTTCTGTTCCCCGTCTTTTGTTTCAATAAAAATGCAAATTTGATAAAATCCAGCGGGGCCTTCTGCGGCTTGAAACAGGATATATTCCCGATAACCAGTACCGAATCATCCCAGCCGAATTCTTCGCGTACTCCCGGGTACGGGACACGGAATGAAAAAAAATCTATACCGTAACGAATAAGGCGGTACCCGCTTTCTTTTCCGATCCTTTCGGCAATCCCCTTCCTTCTGTCAAAATCCGAAACAACGATGAGACCGCCGGGAAAACAAGCGGCAAAACGTTCCAAAAATATATACATCCTCCTTACCGGCCACGGCTGGTAATCATTAAAAGACCAGCCATGGACGGTATGAAAAATATTCTCTACTCCCGCCCAACGGGCCGCCAGCCTTCCTACGATGCCCGCTTTTGAGCTATGCGTGTGCACGATAGTTATATTGTTCTCACCGATAAAACGCCTTATTTCAAACAAGGCACACAAATCCTTAAAAGGATTTACCGGAGGTGCCAAAAAACGGGAAGTCCTGACGCGCACGCCGTTTATTGCGCGGAAATCATTCAAGAGCGGTCCTTCTTCAGCGGTAAACAGGAAAATGTTATATCGTTCCTTTTCAAGCCCGCGCAAGAGGGTTAACAACTGTAATTGCGCGCCGCCGAGTTCAGGTTTTGTGATGATATAAAGGATATTTATCCTGGACATATGAACTGTATTATAAAACAAAAAAAGGGCAGCCACCATGTATATTTATGGAACTGTCCCCGAGATCAACAAACCCGTATTTCAATCTTCTATTTCCTGAGTATCACCAGTATCGCCGAATGCGGGACGACCACGTATTTCTTCCCTTCCATGGCTATTTCCACCCCCGCGTTCCTCAAAAAAATACAATAATCCCCATCCCTCGCCTGAAGCGGGAAATAATTACGTTCGAATTTCGGCGACTCCCAGGGTTCTATCTCCAGGGCCGCGGGATCGGGAATCAAATAACCGGGGCCGGTCTTGAATATAGTCCCGCACTGGACTTTCTCTTTCTCTTTAACCCCTTGAGGCAGATACAGACCTGTATGCGTGCGATCCGTGCCTTCATCAGGTTCGATCAAAACCCGGTCACCGACTAAAATAAGTTCTTTATCCATAGTTTTCACCCATGCCGCTGAAAATGAATATTCTCTTTATTTTTTTTCAGGCTAAAACAACTTCGGAAGATCTTTGAGGGACTTTTTAATACTGCTGATCGGATGGGCGTAATTTACCAGTTCTCCTGCGAGATATTTATCATACGCGGATAGATCCAGAAAACCATGCCCGCTGAAATTAAAAACTATGCATTTCGGTTTCTTTTCCCGCCGCGCGATATCGATGGCCGCCTTGACGGCGTGGGCTGTTTCCGGAGCGGGAACAATCCCCTCGGTCCTGGCGAACGTGACAGCGGCTTTAAAAACTTCCAACTGCTGGCAGGAAACAGCTTCCACCAGGTCGTGAGCGCATAAAGCGCTGACTAACGAAGAACACCCGTGATACCGCAACCCGCCCGCATGTATACCGGCCGGTACGAAATTATGCCCAAGCGTGAACATTTTAATAAGCGGAGTAAGCATTGAGGTATCCCCGAAGTCATATTCATAAACCCCTTTGGTCATACTGGGGCATGCCGTGGGCTCAACCGCTATTATATTGAGACCTTTATTCTTAAGTTTATCGGATATGAACGGAAACACCAACCCGCCGAAATTACTCCCGCCCCCCACGCACGCTATCAAATAATCGGGTTTTTCTCCGGCAATCCTAAGCTGTTTTTTAACCTCCAGGCCTATCACCGTCTGATGCAGCAGGACATGGTTCAATACACTGCCCAGCGAATAGTTTGCTTCTTTATTCTTTGCCGCTTCTTCCACCGCCTCGGAAATGGCCATACCAAGGCTTCCCTGGCAGTGCGGATCGCGCTTCAATATATTCCTTCCGGCTTCCGTCATCTCGGACGGAGAAGCAATCACCTCCGCGCCCCAGATATGCATGAGCGATTTTCTAAGGGGCTTCTGGTGAAAACTCACCTTCACCATATACACCCGGCACCCCATGCCGAACACATTACATGCAAAACTAAGAGCTGACCCCCATTGTCCGGCGCCGGTCTCGGTAACAATCCGCTTGATCCCCGCTTTTTTGTTATAATAAGCCTGGGCTATAGCGGTATTGGTTTTGTGGCTGCCGGTGGGAGAAACGCTTTCGTCCTTGTAGTAAATACGCGACTTGGTCTTGAGGAACTTTTCCAGCCTGCGCGCCCTGCGCAAAGGGGTCGGCCTCCAGAGACGATAGATATCCAGGACTTCGGAAGGGATATCGATCCAGCGTTGAGTACTCATTTCCTGCTCGATCAGCGCGAGCGGAAAAATCGCCTTGAGATCGTCTTTTGCCAGGGGCTTTTTGGTACCGGGATTGATCAGCGGAGGAAGCGAAAACGGCAGATCCGCGGCCACGTTATACCAGCTGTTTGGGATATCTTTTTCGCCGAGTAAAATCTTGAATTGTTCCATAGAACCGATTATAACCTAAAAAAATAACTTTGCAACAATAAAATCGCTTACGCTCTCCCCGCCCCGGTGATGATCGCTTTCAGTTTCCTGGTTACCGGATGACGGATGATATCTTCCAGAGAAACCGGCATAACCAGAGACCAATTCCTGCTGCCGGTGGTCCCCGGAAAATTGATCCTGAAATCATACGAATCCCCCTGTATGAGGCCGCCGACATACAACAGATCGGTAATAAGCTCGATACAAAAAACAGCAGCCGAATTTTCAGTGATTCTCAATATAGCGGTTACGATCTCCGGGTCCGCCTTTTCACGCATGGTCCCCTTCAAACCCAGGCGCACCCAAAGTTTTTCTTTTTCCAGGTAGCTGTTCTCATACAGATCGATAAAATCCTTGATCTCATCTTTGTTCCTGCCCAGG
>JAQTZX010000012.1 GCA_028687525.1 Candidatus Omnitrophota bacterium | reverse complement strand
TTTACCCATCTGCCTGCGGAATCGTTGTTCAAAAGCATGACCTGCGAACCTTCAGATACCCGCAGTTCCCGGTCGGCAGGGAATGAACGCTCGTCGAATTCACCATCCGCCTCCGCAGTATAAATCCGTGGCTCTCCCCCGAGCGCGGCAAGATGCTCCTCGTTGATTTGCAAAGCCATTTGATTGGTGGAAGTAAGATACACCGAAAGTCCGCCCTGCTTGTCCGCAGGCCGGGCATTCCCGGCACGGCTGTTCAGGAGGAGCATGTGCCCGTCGGTGACGCTATTGTTGCGCACAGCATTTAGCAATCCGATGAACTTCTCGTCTTTCTGACGGTATATCTTCTCCAGTTCGACGAACTCCAGGGAAAAACATTCGTCCGCAAATACCTGCGCGTCGAAGAAAAACGGAGATTTATAATGCCCGGAGAATATCTCCTTTTCGCGCGTGGTCACCACCGGCGGCAGCTGGTAGAGATCGCCGATGAATATCATCTGCGCTCCGCCGAACGGCATCTTGCCGTCCCTGCCGTTCAGGCGCATGAAACGATCGACGCAATCCAGCAGGTCAGCGCGCACCATGGATATTTCGTCGATAACTACGGCATCCAATTCCCGGAAAATGCGCTCTTTTTTGCTTTTCAGCTTCTTTACTTTCTGAAGTGTGATATCCGGTTTGAACCCGAAAAAGGAATGTATGGTCTGTCCGCGGATATTGACCGCGGCAACGCCCGTGGAAGCCAGAACCACTATGTTTTTGCGGGTGATCGAGCGGAAATACGACAGTAACGTGGACTTGCCGGTACCGGCCTTCCCGGTGATGAAAACGTTCCTGCGCGTACCCTCCATCACCGCGAGGGCCTCTTTGAAACGGTCGTTAAGCTCGATATCGGGCATACTTTTTATTCAGGGGAAGAACGGCGAAAACGTTACAATGCTTATTCTTTTTCATAGCTTACATTATCGCGTTTATCGCGTGAACATATTAACAGTACTTTGTCAAAAAATATTTCTCGAGTTTTAATGTTCTCCCTATCAATCGCATAAAGTTCATACGGTACGTTGAAAACCTTAAATGATTCATCGCTTTCCGCATATTTCAACTATTCATCTTTTGTTATCTCTTACCTCGAGGGCGATATCAACCATGCAGCACTCCTGCATATCTTACGCGCCTCATCAATACCTGCTAATAATCCGGAGTTATGGCAGAAGAAAAGAAAAATGGGGACGGTTCTATTTTTTTAGACTCGCGGCCGGCGAGAGCAAAAAAATAGAACCGTCCCCATTTTTCTACGTATGTATTATATCCCTTTCTGCACTATGTAATTGCACAGGTCGACCACCCTGCAGGAATACGCCCACTCGTTATCGTACCAGCCCAATATTTTCACCAGCCGGCTGTCGACAACCTTGGTCAATGCGGCGTCAAAAATACAGGAATAATTCGAACCGACAAAATCCTTGGAAACAAGCGGCTCGGTTAAATACTGCAGGATACCTCTCAAATTGGAATCCGCGGCTTTTTTGAAAGCCGCGTTGATTATCTCGGCGTCCGCGTCTTTTTCAACCACGCAGGTCAAATCGGTCATGGAAACATCGGGAGTGGGAACGCGGATGGCCAACCCGTCCATTTTTCCCTTCAGTTCGGGCAATACCGATCCGATCGCCTTTGCGGCACCCGTCGATGTAGGAATCATGGATACGGCCGCGGCGCGCGCCCTGCGCAAATCCTTGTGGGGAAGATCGAGTATCTTCTGGTCATTGGTATAGGAATGGATCGTGGTCATCAACCCGCTCTTGATCCCGAAATTATCCAGGAGCACTTTTGCCATGGGAGCAAGGCAATTGGTCGTGCAGGAAGCATTTGATATAATATTGTGTTTTTTGGGATCGTAATTTTTCTCGTTCACGCCCATGACCACGGTAATATCCTCGCCTTTCGCGGGAGCGGAAATAATAATTTTCTTTGCGCCGCCGTTCGAGATGTGCCCGATGCATTTTTCTTTATCGGTAAATACCCCCGACGACTCGATAACCACTTCCACGCCCATATCCTTCCAGGGTATTTCAGCAGGAGATTTGAAGCTCAGTATTTTAAGCTCTTTTCCGTTGACGATAAGCGAGTTTTCCTTCGCCTCTACGGTGCCTTTGAATGCCCCGAAATTCGAGTCATACTTCAAAAGATGCGCCAAGGTAGCAGTTCCGACGGGCAAGTCATTGACCGCCACAATTTCCAGGTCTTTCAGGCTCTTTTCGACCGCCGCCCTGAAAACCAGTCTTCCAATCCTTCCAAATCCATTAATACCGATTTTTACCGCCATAATACTACCCTCCTTGTTGTATTTTTCTGTTTAAGATATACCGGGATTTATTCGGTCTTCACTTCTTTCAGGAATTTAACGGCCACTTCCGGGGGGGTGGGGACAACGTAAAAACCGGTACCCCATTCAAAACCGGCGACACGCGTCAGTTTCGGCATGAATTCCAAATGCCAGTGGTAACTTTCGGCCTGGCCGTTACTGTCTAAAGGCGAGGTATGAATGATAAAATTATAGGCCGGAGTATCAAAGACCTTTTTCAACCGCGCGATGATATCCTTCAGTATAACCGCCAAAAACGGTATCTCTTCGTTGTTCAGATGCATAAAACAGCTGTTGTGTTTCTTGGGTATGACCCATATCTCAAAAGGGAACCTGGACGCGTACGGGCAAAAAGAAAGGAAATATTTATTATCGGTGATGATCCGTTCTTTCTCGTACACCTCCTGCCTGATCACGTCGCAAAAAATACAGCGCTCGCGGTAATCGAAATATTCTTCCGCCCCCGTCAATTCCTCTTTGACGTTCTTGGGAACCATGGGAAGAGCAATGATCTGGGTATGCGGATGTTCCATGGATGCCCCCGCGGAAGGGCCGAAATTCTTGAAGATCATGATATACTTGAATCTTTTGTCTTTCGCCAGGTCGAGCGAACGCTGACAAAGCATACGGATGATATCCTCGACTTCGGCATCGGTCAGATCGGAAAGATCCTTGTTGTGGTACGGCGTTTCCACCACAACCTCGTGCGCGCCTATGCCGTTGGACAAATCATACATTCCCAGGCCCCTGCGATCCAAATCCCCTTCTATATGCAAAGCGGGGAATTTATTGGACACGGCGCGCACACGCCATCCCGGAGTATTAGGCGCGGTATTGGGATCCCGGTATGCGGCTATTTCCGGAGGAGTCAAATTCTCATTACCGTAACAAAAAGGACACGTCCCGGGGCGCCACACAGGCGGTTCATTCTCGTATTCATGCGGCCTGGTAGGATTATCGGTTTCCATGATCACCCAACGGCCGGTTATAGGATCTCTTCTTAGTTCAGACATGCTCTCCTTTTATTTAACGCGCTATCCAACGTCGACTTCCCTCAAAAACTTTGCCGCGTTCTCCGGGGGCACAGGACAAATATAGAACCCCGTTCCCCATTCGAACCCCGCGACCCTCGTCAGACGAGGGGTGATCTCAATATGCCAATGATAGTCAAAATCAACGCTTTTCCAGTATCCGGCTTTTTCCCTTCGGAAAGGGGCGGTATGCAGGATAAAATTATACGGCGGGTCGTTCAACCCTTTTTTCAGCTTAAGAAGACATTTTTTCAGCGTGCGGGCAAGCCCGGCCCTCTGCGGCATATCAAGCTTGACAAAATCACAAGAATGCTTTTTCGGAAGAATCCACATCTCAAAGGGAAACCGGGAGGCAAAAGGCGCGATGACAATAAACCCGTCCATATCCAGGATAAGCCGTTCTTTCTGTTCAATCTCCTGTTTTATCAAATCACAGAATATACAACGCTCGTGATACTCATAATACTGCCGCGCTCCAACCAGTTCTTCCTTTACCCTTTTAGGATTGACCGGAGTGGCGATCAACTGGGAACGCGCATGCCGTACCCTGCCGCCCCCCGCGCTCCAGCCGTAATTCTTGAATATCAAAACATATTTAAACCGCACATCTTTCTCCAGATCAAGGATGCGGTTTATATAAGAGGTAATAACGTTGGCAATGTGCTCCTCGCCCAGATCCGCCATATTGGCGATGTGCTGATTGGTTTCCACTACTATCTCATGGGCGCCCACGCCGTTGGTAAGGTCATACAGGCCTTTGCCGCGGCGATCCAGATCCCCCTCTATCTTCAGAAAAGGAGTAACACTGGGAACCACGCGCACATCCCATCCCGGCTGGTTCTCCGGCGAAGGCTTTGTCCGCATCGCGTATATCTCGGGAGGAGTCTGGGACTCGTGTCCTTCACAGAACGGGCACGGTTTCTCGAGGATGCTGTCTTCGGAATGACTGCCGAATTGATCGGGCCTTTTCGCACGCTCCGTGGCAATGATTACCCATCTTCCGATAATAGGATCTTTTCTTAGTTCAGGCATTTATACGTTTAGCATCTTGTATTTCGCGTTTGCAGGACTTCTCTGTATCCTGTGAATTATACCACAAGTTGTTTTGTATGCAACTTTTTTGTTGATTTTTTGTTATTCAAGACGGTCCCCGGGTTTTATTTTATGGCCGCTGATGAATTCTTCCGCTTTCATGACTCTTTTACCTTCCGGCTGAAGCTCCAGGATGCTCACGCTGCCTTTTCCGGCGGCTACCCGTATCCCATCTTTGGAAACATCTATTATTTCACCCGGCCGGCGGTCCGCGGCGATATCATCGGATACGCGCACCGCGTGGATCTTTAAAAGCCCGCCTTGATACCGCGTATATGCTCCCGGACGATGCAGAGTTCCCCGCACCAGGTTATAAATATCCCTTCCTGTTTTCGACCAAACAATCAATCCGTTCTCCTTTTTGATTTTGGGGGCGAAACTTACGGACTTATCATCCTGGAGAGAAAGCTCAAACGAACGGGCGCCAATACGCTTAATCGCTTCCAAAAGCAAAGCCGCGCCCGTATCCGCCAGGCGCCGCTCCAGCGTTATACACGTGTCGGAATCGATGATTTGCACGCGTTCCTGAAGAATGATCGGGCCGGCATCCATTTTTTCCGTCATTTTAATCACCGTAACGCCGGTCTCCGTCTCTCCCCTGACCAGCGCCCAGTTTATCGGCGCCGCTCCCCTGTACCGGGGCAGATACGAAGCATGAACATTAACGGAAAACAACCGGGGTATCCGCAGAAGCTCTCCGGACAACAACTGGCCGTAGGCAATCACCACAAACATATCGGGAGCAAGCTTCTGCAGAACGGCAAGTGAATCCGGCGAATTCACGTTCTCCGGCTGATAAAGAGGAATCCCCAGGGAACGCCCGGCTTCCTTGAAAACGGTACCCCCCACATGCATCCCGCGCCCTTTTTTCCTGTCCGGCTGGGTAACGATACAGGAAACCGTATGGCCGCCATTCAATAAAGCCTTCAAAGAAGGCACCGAAAAATCCGCGCTGCCGAAAAAAACTATGTTCATACTCATCCCTCATACCAAACAGTTACGTTACAACGGATCGACATCCACCGTCACTATTATACCGGAATGTTTGAAACTTTTTAACCGCGGTTTCAGAAATCTGCCGATCTTCACCGCAGACGACGCCCCCAGAAGTATCTGCCGGTAATAATTCCCTCTTAGTTTCGACGGCTGGCCGGGATTTACAGAAATAACCCGTACACCCGCTTTTTTGTTTTTCAACAACGACTCGAAAAGCGCCTGCGAAACCTCTTTGACTTTTTCTTCCTTGGCGCCCCTGAGTTTCAAATGGGCGATATGACAGAATGGCGGCAGGCGCAGTTGTTTCCGCTGTTTCAATTCTTCCTCATAGAAGACATCCGTATTCTTCGCCTGCAAAGCGGTGAAACAATAATGATGCGGCAGAAGGGTCTGGATTACGATCTTTTTATCGGTCATGCGCCATAGTTCCGACAGCAGGCCGAAGGTCTTCTCGCCTGCCCGGAAATCGATCCGGTTCAGGGAACTATCGATCGAGAGCACGCCGATAAGGTCGAAATTGATTTCCGCGCTCCTGATACTGCCTTCGGACGCCACCACAATATCCGAGCCTTTAACATCCAGGGCCTCGTGCTCCGTCGGACGCTTGATGCGCGCCTGCGGAACCAGCCGCGCAAGCTCGCTCTCGATCTTCTCCGTCCCTATCCCGGAAAACTTGATATATCCGGAATTACATGATGGACAGAGTTTCGGAGCCGGCATGGCAAAAGTACAATACGGACAATGTAATTCCTTGGTCTGGTAATGATATACCAGATTACTGTTACAACGGCCGCATTTTAAAACATGTCCGCAGACAGCACAGAAAGCCGCTGTCGCGAACCCTTTACGGTTTAAAAATAACAATGTCTTCCCGGAAGCCTTGAGCGTCGCAACAATGCAATCGAGCAGATAACGCGAGAAGACAGACTTTTTTCTAAGTTCGAACAACGGCATATTCCGCATGTCGGAAATCTTGATCTCGGGAAAACTGTCTTTCCGGGAGAGAAACTCATAACGGGCCGCCCCTTGTTTCACCAAATAATAGCTCTCAAGAGAAGGACTCCGGCTTCCCAGGATAAACCCCGCTTTCTCCAGTCGGCATCGCATAAACGCCGCCTCGCGGGCGTGGTAATGCGGAACCTGGTCCTGTTTATAAACAAAATCCTGTTCTTCATCGATAATGATCAACCCGGTATTTTGCAGAGGGGCGAAAACCGCGGAACGCGTTCCAATGACTATACGCGCCCTTCCTTCTTTGATTCTCTGCCAAATCTCCAGTTCCCGGGGCTGTTTACGGTACAAAACCTCAATAACATCCGGGGGGAAATATCCGGTGAACATTTCTTTCGCCCGTACCACTGCCGGGACATCCGGCAGAAGAAGGATCACCGATCCGCCGTTGTTCAATACAGAATGTACCTCTTTCCTGTATATTTCCCACCGTTGTATCCCGGAAATATCATGGATAAGGCGCGCCGGCCCCGGTTCACGAGAAAATTCCGCGGCCCCCTGAACAGGGCGAAGCGCGATCCTCCGGGGACGGCGTAATTCCTCCGGCAATGCGGTTTCAATAACCTCTCCCGGGGAACAACAATAATATGCCGCCAGTTCACCCGCCAGTTCCAGCATCTTCCGGCTCAACAACGGAACATCATCCAATACATCGAGGACGGGTTTGAGATTCCGTATGACGGTCTTCGAAGAAATCCCCGCCACAAATCCCACCACTTTTTTCCTGAAACCGAAACTGACCAGTGCCCGGGAACCGGGTTTGATCTTTTCTTCAAGGTGCCCGGGGACAAAATAGTCAAAAGGCCCTTCAACCTTCAATCCCAACACTATTTTCGCGTAGAGCATAGTTTTAATATATATTCGCACACATCCCGGGAGGCAAAAGGCTTTTTGATCCGGGCGATATTCTGTTTAAATGCCTGCAGTTTTTCCGGGTGGTTTTTAAAATCCGAAACTATACCGCGTATACCGGATATGCGCGCGATGACCATTCCCGCGCGTTCGCCGGCTACAAACCGCGCGTTCGCGGTTTCCTGACCGTATATAGCGCAGATAAAAAGCGGCGGCAAGTCCATGCTCAACGTCTCGGAAACCGTCAGGCCGCCGGGTTTGGTAATGATCAAGTCCGACGCGGCCATAAGGTCTTCGACAAAATCGACAAAACCAAAAACCCGGACGTTCGCAAGCCCGCGCGCAATCAATCTCCGGTATAAACGATGATTCCGGGCACAGACGGCCAGAACCTGTACATCCGGAGAGAGAAATTCCGCTATCCGTTCCAGGGGCCCTATGCCGAAAGACCCGGTGATAAGCAAAACGCTGAATTCCGCGGATGGTATCCCGTGTTTTTCACGCGCTGTTTTTTTATCTATGGCACGGTAAAACTTCTGCGCCGTCGGGATACCGAATACCTGTATACGGGACCCGTTGACTCCCAGCGCGGCCAATTCATCCCGGCTATGTTCGGACGCCGCGATATACGTATCGGTATGCGCCTGCACCCAGAATGGATGCACGCCGAAATCAGTAACCACCGTAACCAGTACAGAATCTATCCGGCGGTGTTTCTTCAAAAAAGAAACCATCCGGGAAGAAAGAAAATGCGTGGAGATCACCGCATCGGGATTCTCTCCGGTTAAATAATACCGGAACCGGAATGTATTCAGAAAATCAAAAGGAAAAGCCAGGAACCGCACCAGTGCCCGTAATCCCGGGGCGGCGGTCAGACAAAAGAAAAAACTCCATAACCACGGGAAACAGGTAACCAGAATGTTATACCCCTTTGAATAAACGGCCTTAAACGGAATATTGGTCTTATCGAGGATATCCACCAACCGGACATCAATACCGGGGTGAGTGGATATAAAATAATCGCGGAGCGCCTCCGCGGCTTTCATATGTCCGCTGCCCGCGGAAGCATGAACAATGATAATTTTCATTTATCTAAACTTAAAATGAATTGGACCGCCTGATACAGATCCCGGAAAATAAAATCGGGCTGTACATCCCAGGAACGGCGCTTCGATGATTTTTCACTCCCCGACAGGACCAGTATCGACGCACAGCCGGCATTATGGGCGGTGAGTACATCGGTCATGGAGTCGCCGATAAAAAAAGAACCTTTTAGACGCACGCGGTATTTCTTCCGCGCCGCTTCCAGAGAGCCGCGTTTCGGCTTGCGGCAAAGGCAATTCTCATCACTGCGGTGCACGCAATAATATACCTCGTCTATCCTGCCCCCCGCTTTTTCTATTTCACACAGCATATTCCGGGTCAAACGGTCGAGATCCTTTTTGCTGAAAAGCCCCTTATTCACACCGGCCTGGTTGGAAACAACAAAAATCCTGAATCCCGCACGGGTCAACTGCGCTATGGCGTCCTTTACCCGCGGAAGGAACCGGAACCCTTTCCAACCGGTAACATATTTCCCGCATCCGGGATAATTATTTATTACCCCGTCGCGGTCTAAAAATACGGATTTATTCATATGCACATGGTTACGTCTTTTTGTTATTCAGCATTTCGCGGTATTTTATATAACTGAACAGCTGATACAGGGAATCAAAGAAAGCGATCACAAAACCGTACATACCGTCTTTATATGCTTTTTTACCCAAATACCTGCGGAAAAACCGGTCCACGGTCCTCCATAAAATATGCCCCAGGGACATTTTCCTGCCCGTATTGATCCATTTTCTCGCTTCGAGAGTGGTCTGGCGGTTGACGCTCCCCAGAAAATGCTCGATATCCGGATACCCCTTATGAATTATATCGGTGGTCAAATGCCCGCAGGTCCCGTTAATAAACACCCGCGGATGCACTTCAACCTCTTCATATCTAAACCTGTTCTTATCGAACAACCGGACCTTGGAAGCGGGATACCATCCGCCGTGCCTGACCCAGTAATTACCGATATAATTCCTCAAGGGAATGTCGAAAGCGGCATGGGAAGTACCGGATATGACCGCGGAAATTTCTTTTTTCAATTCTTCGGTAACCTTCTCGTCGGCATCCAGGCTTAACACCCAGGAATTCCCGGACCGGGCATACGCCCAGTTCCTGTGCGCCCCCTCGACATCCATCCTGCGTATAAATATCTTTTTTGTGAACCGGGCCGCGAGCTCCCTTGTTTTATCCGAGCTCTAATCATCAACCACAATAAGTTCATCCGCCCATCCGGAAACACTGGCAAGGCATTCTTCGATATTCGCTTCTTCATTCTTGGTGATCACCACTACCGTTAAAGGAACTTTACCGGGCATGAACCCCTCCTGCCGTAGCGTATTGTTTGATTAGCGACACCACAAAACGGATCTGTGAATTTTTTAAAAACGGATGCATGGGCAAAGAAATTATTTCTTTTGCCGCTTTTTCAGCCGCGGGGAAATCACCCCGCTTATATCCGAGAAATCGGTATGCTTCCTGTAAATGAAGCGGGATAGGATAATGCACCATAACTCCGACGCCATTCTTTTTCAAATGACCAACCAGTCCGTCGCGGTCCGGCGTACGCATACAATAAATATGATACACATGCCGGGCGTAATCGGATTCATCAAAAACATTCACCCCGGAGATATCTTGCAACAAATCCGTATACATACGGGCACAGATTCTTCGCCGGTCATTCCAGGCGTCAAGCCGTTTTAATTTACTTCCTAATACCGCCGCTTGCAGAGTATCCAGGCGGGAATTATAGCCGATAATGCGGTGTTCATACCTGGACTTACGCCCGTTATCCCGCAGCATAATCAGCCTTTGGTACAACCGCTCATCATCAAGCACGATCATTCCCCCGTCCCCTGCCCCGCCAAGATTTTTGGTCGGATAGAAACTGAAACATCCGGCATCGCCCATCGAGCCGGTTTTTCTCCCAGCGCCTCTGGCTTTACCCTTTCCGCCTTCATAATACAACGCCCCATGAGCCTGGGCGGCGTCTTCTATCACCTTTAAATTGTGTTTGCGCGCAATCTTCAAAAGAGGGATCATATCTGCCGGCTGGCCGAAAAGATGTACCGGAATGACCGCCCTGGTCTTTTTGGTGAGCGCCCGCTCAATCCTGCCGGCATCGATATTCAAAGTCTGTTCATCAACATCCACAAAAACCGGCGTTGCCCCGGCCAAAGAAACACTGGAAGCGGTGGCGATAAAAGTAAAGGCCGGAACAATAACTTCGTCCCCGGCTCCGATACCCATGGCTCTTAACGACAAGATAAGCGCGTCCGTACCGGAATTGACCCCGATCCCGAATTTCCTGCCGCAATACCGCGCGAATTCCCGTTCAAAAAGCCGCTCCTCTTCCCCGAGGATAAAATCCGACCTCCGGAATATCCTCCGTAATGCGCTATTAACATCTTTTTTAACCTCTCTATATTGCGCCTGCAAGTCCAGAAACGGAACCTTCATTTTCGCACTCCTCCTCAAAGGGACAGGTACATGCTCGATCCGGTACCCGGTACAGCTTTAAAGCTGTACCGGGTACCGCTATTTTAGAAGTTCTTTTATGCCGGCGAGAACCTCATCAACAGTAATATCCTCAAGGCATTTACGGTTGTTTGGACAACCCTTGAAACGAAAATTGATGTAACAGGGCTGACAGGAAAGATGCCTGCTGATCGTCTTGTGCTTATCGCTTTTCGGATACGGCCCATACACCAACTCATCGACCGGGCCGAAAATAGACACGGTTTTTATCCCGGAGGCTGCCGCGATATGCAGCGGCCCCCCGTCATTGGTAACCAAAAGATCAAGACAACTGATGACCCCGCACAATTCCTCAAGCCCGGTATTCCCCGCCAGATTAACCACTTTCCGGTCAGCCGCGCCCGCGATCCTGTCGGCGATTTTTTTCTCCCGTTCATCCCCTAAAAGCACGATATCCGCCCGTATATCCTTGTTTATTTTATTTATAAGCCCGGCAAAATTAGCCGCCGGCCAATGTTTGTACCCGGCGTCTTTCCCCCAACTGGCGCCGCCGCCGGCAGATATCCCGATGACTTTATTTTTTTCACCTATCCCATACCGGTGGAAAATTTCCTTTGCCGCGCGCCGTGTTTTTTCGCTCAAAGGCAAAGACATCTCCCGCGACTTCATCGGGATCCCCGCCATACCGGGCAGATCGCCGTAATATTCTATTATGTGCTTCAAACCGTACCCGTCGATATTGACGCGATCGGTCAAAAACCTGCCGCGGTTCTTATAATTAAACCCGATGCGCTTCCCGATCCCGGCTAATTTGGATATCAACCCATACCGGTAATCCAGGGAAAAATCAAAACAAACGTCGAATTTCTCTCTCTTGATATCCCTCAATAAACCGTACCAGAGGCCGGTTTCGCCAAGCCACGACTTGCGCGCAATCCTTTTGATATCACCGCGGTTCAACGCGAAAATCTTATTCAGAGCGGGATTACCCCTGACAATCGGAGACACCCGCTCATTACACCAATATCCGATATAGCTATCCGGGATACTCTCCTTAACCGCCCGGATAACCGGCGTGGTGAATAATACATCGCCGATACCGAATGGATTGATCAGCAATATTTTTTTCATACCCGGTAAGACCATGATTCTTTGACCTTTTGCACGACTTCATTGACGGTGATTTTTCTCAAAGAATTTTTCTCGATCACGGTGTTCCCGGGGCCCCACGGACCCCAGCGGTGAGCGATCTTACCCGGAAGATCGCTCCTGAACAAAGCTATGACCGGAGTTTTCACGCAACAGGCCAGGTGCACGGGACCGCTGTCACCGGAAACCAACAGATCACACTGTTTCAGAAACCCCGCAAGCTCGCACAATCCGGTCTTTCCCGTAAGATCAACGATTCTTTTTCCGAAAACACGGCCGAAACACTTCCTGCTCCGCGCGGCTTCTTCTTTCCCGCCTATAAACGCCACCGTTACCGGCAAGTCCTGAACAAGCACTTCCGCCAATTTGGCGAAACGTTCAAACGGCCACTGTTTCACCGGATCGCTGGTAAACGGATGGACAACGATGATCCTGGATTTTTCCGGAATACCGTATTCCCCAGCCATTACCGCCGGGGGAACATCAGGCACGGATAAAAACAGCGAGGAATCTTTCGTCATCGCTCCGACCAGTGAAACCAATTGTAGATTATATTCCACCTCATGCCTCTTTGCCAGATGTTTTTCATCGGATATAGTCCCGGTAAGCATGAACGGCCATTTCCGGGAATAACCTATCCGTTGCGGAATACCGGCCATAAAGGTGTAAATATTAAATTCTTTCGAAGGATTCAACATCAGCGCAATATCGATTTTTTTCCGTCTCAAAATTCCGATCAAAGCCGCTTTTTCGCGTAAAGAACGGGATTGTCCATTCCACTCCACAACTTCGTCTATATACGGCACACATCCCGCCAATTCCCCGACATACGGATGCACCACCACAGTCAGGCGCGCGTTTACAAAAGTCTCCTTTAGAGCGCGAAACGCGGGTATATTCAGCAAGAATTCCCCGAACCGGTCGTTGCGCACCGCTAAAATGTGTTTAACTCTATTAATGTCCATATCGCAGAGTCTTATTCCCGTGTTCGTGAGTTCTCGCGTTCTCATGTTATACTCGCGGACACACGAACTCAAGAACACGAGAACTATTTCCTCTTTCCTTTGAAATCGAACAAATGCCCGAACACCTTTGCCCCGCCCCGCGCGAAATATTTCAGATCGTCAAAATCACGCACCGAGGCGATACGCCTGAAAAAAAGTTCGGGAATGAACGCGGTATTATACATCCGGCGCACCATGCTCATGAGTTTTTCATCCGGTATGGAAGTTTTCATCACCGGTTCTTTCATATCATACCGGTACCAATCGAGAGTCTTTAAGAGACCCTTTTCCCGGCATTCCTTGAACAGGGGCGAACCGGGATACGGAATCACCATTGTCGCCTGCATCGTGTAGGCGTACCCTTTTTTCAGCAGCCATTTCCCCAGTTCCAGAGTCTTTACCGCATCCTCATAGCTTTCCCACGGGTAACCGAACATGATCGTAATATGGGGAAAAAGCCCGGCTTTCCTGGTAAGACGGCATCCCTCGACGATTTCTTCGACGGTAACCTTTTTGTTAATCCTGTCCAGAGTCCCCCGGCAGGCGGACTCCAATCCGAAAAGGATGAGGCGGAAATTCGCTTTTTTCATAAGCCTCATTTCCTCGAGAGATAAAACGCCAAAACGCATGTTACAATCCATATAAACTTTACGGTTGTATCCCCGTTCTATCATACCCGCGCAAAACTCTTTCAGCCAGCTCCCTACCGGGAACGTCCCGGTATCATCCATGATCTCGGCGACCCGGTACCGGTCAATCAACGCTCCTATTTCGTCAAGCACGTGCGCCGTCCCGCGCTGCCTGAACTCCGGATACAGCGTCGGCCATGAACAAAAAGTACATTTATGATACCAGCAATCCCGGCCGGACATTATGTAAGTCCCGGGTGTCCGTTTGAAATTTCCGTTCTTATACGCATACAACCGCCAACCGGTCAATTCCCGGTCTATCGGGGGCAGAGCGTCTAAATCATGGTTAAGCCTGAACACACCGCTGTTCCTGACCATCCCCTTATCGCGGAACCATATTCCCGGCTCCAGCGAAGAAAAAACGGAGCCTTCGCCCTTGGCAAGGATTCCGCAAAGATTCAAAAGCAGAAAATCATAATCGCCTCCTGTCAAAACAAAATCCACCGGGCAGTTTATCATTGATTCTTCAGGCAGAGCGGTGACGTGGTCGCCGTATAAAACAGTCGTCAGCTGTTGGTTGTCAGTTTTTAGATCGCGGATGATCCGCCAGTGGTGTTTGACAACCGGAGTTTTGGTTTCGAAGGCGATGATATCCGGCCTTTGGGCTTTCACGAAATCCAGGAATTGCCGATAACTCCACCCCTCGGCTATACAATCATTCCAGACAACTTCATGGCCCGCCTGTTTTAAAAGCGTTGCCGCGGACGCGGGAACAACCGGATAAATATAGGTCGGACTGCTGAAAACCTGATACTGCCGGTTCTGCCCGATCATGGGAGTTCCGTAGATATCCGGGAACGGAGGATAAGAAATAATGATTTTCATGCTGATTCATCCCTGCCGGTCTTCGGCAAGGTTTGCACTGAACAAACCCTTTAAAAAATAGAATCCATATGTCAAGTGGCTGGCAACGATCCCGCCGCAAACCATAAAAAATAAACTGCTCCATTGCCGGAAATCATATCCGGAGATCCCCTGCTCCCGGAGCATTCCGGCATAACTGAATATAACCACCAGAGAGGCGTAAAAAGACAGCACGCCCCAATACACAAACGCAAATGAAACGCTGAAAACAGAAAACAGAAATCCTACGGCCACCCAAATCAAGAAAAACCCGGGAACGAAATACGCGATCCTGCGGGATGTTTCGGGGAACCTTTTAACAAAATAGCCGCGGTGCAGGGCGTAATTAGCCAGTTGTCTAAGATGAGGCAGGAAGACCTCGCGCCGGTGGTGATACACCAGCGCCCGCGGTTCATAGATGATCTTAAGCTTCAGCTTTTTGGTGATTTCCAGGCAGAAAACAGTATCCTCTCCCGGCCAAAAACCGGTCTTGAACCCGCCAAGTTTACGCATCACCTCTTTACGCACCAGAAAATTACAACTGGGATAATCATCTATCTCCAGCCGTTTCCCATACCTGGTATAACGGTAAAAACAGGCACCGCTCACCAGCAGAGAAGAAAAAATAATGCCGCTTGCCTTTTCCCGGAGCCCGTCGTTCACCGGAGTAACCGCCGGCCCTCCGACTGCCGCGACATTAGGATCGGAAAAATTCTTCACCGCCTCTTTCAGCCAATCTTTCTCCGGGAACGCGTCATCATCGATAAACGCAAGTATCTCGCCCTGCGCGAATTCCATGCCTTTATCACGCTTTATTGCCGGGCTTACCGGACCGGTCGAAAAAAATCTGACCCGGGGATTAACGGTTTTTTTGTCCAAGGATTCATCCGGCAGGACAATGATCTCGTAATCCTTATAATCGAGCGCAAGGCACTTATTTACGCACTCTTCTAAATTCCCTTGCCATGTTTTTACGGCGATAATAATCGATACGATCATAGTATTTTGTTATATACATGCGGTAAAATATTGCCAGCGTGTCCCAAAAAATCGAAAAAACGGAATTCATCCCGATACGGCCGTACGCCCGCTGCGGGCGTAAAACGATAGGAGCTTCGGTTATGGTATATCCCAGATGGTGCGCGTTCACCAGCACATCCAGGTC
>JAQTZX010000011.1:3107-15829 GCA_028687525.1 Candidatus Omnitrophota bacterium | reverse complement strand
ATCGGGCAGCACAATCCCGCCCTTTGTCTTTGACTCCGCAGCCAACGGTTTCACCACAACTCTGTCTCCCAAAGGTTGAATCTTCATACCTTCACCTCCTTAAAATTGTGTTATTAGCACTCCTGTGCCCAGAGCGCTAATTATAGTGATTTTTATTGTTTTGTCAAGTTTTTTTTCATGCAAAATGCACAAACATGTGTTTGCATTTTGCGTAATCCCGCGGTGACTATCGCGGAAAGTCCTACTCGATTACCGCAAGCGCCGCTCCAACCTGAACAACATCACCTTCGTTAACCAATATCTCTTTGAGTATCCCCGAGTAAGGACTGGGGACATTGAATGCGGCTTTATCAGTCGTCATTTCCACCAGATCATCGTTCTCTTTAACCGTGTCTCCCGCTTTGAAATACCAAAATGTAACCGTCGCGTTCTTCGACTGTTCACCCAGTTCGGGCAAGATAACTTGAGCCATAGCATTCTCCTGTGTTGACACTCGTATTTTAATGACAAAATACAAGGTACAAAAGTATCCCGCGGAGCGGGATCCCACCGGGGATATAACTGCATGAAAGAAATCAATACTCAACGCAGCGCGTCCCCTATCGCCTCAGACAGCGTCGGATGGGCGAACACCATTTCTTTAAGCTTCGGAAGAGTCATTCCCGACTGAATTGCCACGGTCATAATCCCGATAAGCTCGGTCGCCCTGGGGCCGATAATGCAGGCACCAAGCAATTTACCGGTTTTCGTATCGGAAACTATCTTAATGAATCCTTCGGTTTCGTCGAGAATACGCGCCATGCCCGAGCCTAAAAAATCAAATTTGCGCACCTCCGCCGAAATCCCTCTTTGCTTAGCTTCTTCTTCGTTCAAGCCGATACTCCCTATTTCGGGATCGGTAAATATACAGGAAGGAATATCCTCATCCGATATCCGGCGCGGAGAATCGGGACAAAACATATTGCCCACCGCCACCCGGCCCTGATACCCTGCAAAATGAGCGAGCAGAAGCCGGACAGTGCAGTCACCGGCGGCGTAAATATTCGGGACGCCGGCGTTCAAAAAATCGTCGGTCACAATCCTGCCTTTTTCCATCCGGATCCCGGTTTTTTCCAGGCCCAGACCGCTCAATTCCGCTTTTCTGCCTACACTTACCAGCACCAGGCCATAGGCATCAATATCCAGCTTTGCCGCGTCTATTCCGGTTAAAACATTTATTCCTTTTTTCTTATATATATTCTCCAGTTTTCTGGCCACATCCCTGTCCATCCCCGGCAATAATTGCGGCCGCAACTCCGCGACGGTAACCTGTACGCCCAGGGCAGAGAAAAGACCGGCAGACTCGCATCCTATCACCCCTCCGCCCACAATCAACAGCGTCGGGGGTAACTCCCGGATGGAAAGAAGTTCATTGCTCGAAAGAATCTTACGGCTGAATTCGAAACCGGCGAGTTCAAGAGGGTTTGCCCCGCTGGCAATGAGAAAATAACGGGAGCGGATTCTTTTTAAACCTCTTTGGGAAACACCGTTTCTCCCGCACCCGGAACAATCAATATCCCCTAAAAGATCGAGTTCAACAGTATCATTGTCCGCAAACCGGGCCGCGCCCCGAAAAACATCGATTCCGGGGAGCAATGATTCCATGCCCCGGCGCAGCTGCGCGATAATATGCTCTTTGCGCGCCTGAATCCCGGAAAGATCAACAACCGGATCTCCGGACAACGACACAGCGAATGTTTTCGATTTACGGGCGAGGCTGTATACTTTCGCGGATTGAATAAGAGTCTTGGCGGGAATGCACCCCCTGTTCAGACAGGTACCCCCTATTGCGTCTTTTTCGATGAGCGCGGTTTTCAACCCCAAAGCCCGCGCATGAAGCGCCGCGTTAAAACCAGCCCATCCTGCTCCGATTATAGCCAGATCGTATATCATGAGAGTGTGTAAGTGCCGGAGTAAATCACTACCTTAAGTGTAAAGTGTAAAGTACGATGACATACACACTTTACACTTACACACTTAGATACTAAAAAACCGGAAGGAGTTTATACATTTTACGCAGGGATTCGGCGGATTGCTGCAGGGCAGTTTTCTCCGCCTCGTTCAGTTCGAACTCAACCATTTTCTCTATCCCGCGTTTACCGATAATGCAGGGGACCCCGATACAAACCTCGTTGATTCCGTACATTCCGCTGACATACGCGGAAACTCCCATCAGCGCTTTTGAATCCGTAACAATCGCTTTAACCAGTTCCGATATCGCCAGTGCCGGAGCGAAATAAGCGCTTCCGCTTCCCAGGTGGTTCACGATCTCCGCTCCACGCTCTTTGGTCCGTTTTACCAGTTCCGCCACCTTGTTCGCATCCGCCATACGGTCAAGAGGCGCGCCTCTGGTAACGGTCAAACGGGGCAAAGGCATCATTCCCTCACCATGGCTTCCAATAACGGTAGCCTCGACTTCCTTGTTATGCAAATGCAATTCCTTGCTGATCTGTCCCCTGAACCGCGCGGCATCCAGCGTCAATCCCATCCCGAAAACACGCCTGGTATTGAAAGCGGTAGTTTTAAGAGCCAGATAAGTCATCACATCAAGAGGATTAGTGACTACGATAACAATCGCCCCGGGCGCCAGCTCTTTTATTTTACTGCTTAACTCGAATATAATGCGGGAATTAATGTTTAACAGGTCTTCTCTGCTCATACCGGGTTTTCGGGCAACCCCCGCGGTAATCACAATAACATCCGAAGACCCGATCTTATTGATATCACCCGTACCCTGCACCCTGTTTTCGATACCCAACACACCGCAGGCATCCTCCAGATCACAGGCCTTTCCCTGTGCCAAACCCTGCAACACATCAACCAAAGTGATGTGCCCCATTCCCTGCACAAGAAGATTCAAAGCCGCCATGCTTCCCACATTACCGGCTCCAATAATGGAAATCTTGGCTGTAATAGGATTATCTAACGGGTTGTCGTTTAGAATTGCCATAGCATCATTCTCGAATAATTATCCGGTTAATGAAGGTTAATTGTGGTTAATGTAAAGTTAAAAAAGGTTACCGGTAATTTTATTGATCATTTTATAAAACCAAATTACCATTCAAGATACCTTTATGACCCTTTTTTAACCATCATTAACCTTCTTTAACCGGCATTAACTCTCTTTAACCTTATTACTACATTTTCCCCATCTTCCTGATGATCGCGTCCGCCATCTCCCGGGTTCCGCAGGCGGAAGGATCATCGGGACGGGACTTCAAATCATAGGTTACATTTTTTCCTTCGGCAATGACTTCCTTGACCGCTCGTTCCAACCGGTCAGCCGCCGTGTCCTCCTTAAGATGACGAAGCATCAAAACCGCGGAAAGCAGCATGGCCGTCGGGTTGACTTTATTCATCCCTTTATATTTGGGAGCCGCGCCGTGTACCGGCTCGAACACCGCCATATCATTTCCGATATTGGCCCCCGGAGCTATGCCTAATCCGCCGATCAATCCGGCGCAAAGATCGGAAAGAATATCCCCATACAGGTTCGGCAGGACCAGGACATCGAAATTCTGCGGTTTCTGCACCAGCTGCATAGCCATATTATCCACGATGGCTTCCTCAAAAATAACCTTATCCTTGTATTCTTCGGCTACTTCCCGCGCGGTCTTCAGGAATAAACCGTCGGTGAATTTCATAATATTGGCTTTATGCACCGCGGTAACCTTTTTGCGGTTGAACTTAAGCGCGTACTCAAAAGCGAACCTGACTATTCTGGCGGAAGCGAATTTAGAAATTGGTTTTATGGAAATACCCGAATCCGAACGTATCTTTTTGGGGTTCAATCTGCCTATCTCTGAAATAATCTTGACCGCTTCAGGAGTGCCTTCCTCAAACTCGATCCCCGCATAGAGATCTTCCGAATTTTCCCGGATAATTACCAGATCGATGTGTTTATAAAGAGATTTTACTCCGGGGTACGATTTAGCGGGGCGGACACAGGCATATAAATCAAGCGCGTGACGGATGGCCACATTTACCGAACGGAAGCCTCCACCGATAGGAGTGATGATCGGACCTTTCAGGCCGACCTTATTCCGCTTGATGGAATCGATAACAGAATCGGGTAAAAGACTGCCGCCGGTGTTTAATGCTTCCTGACCGGCTATCTGAACATCCCACGTTATCCCGATTCCCGTAGCTTCCACGCACCGTTTAACGGCTTTGGTTATCTCGGGGCCTGTCCCGTCTCCGGGAATGAGAGTAATTTTATGTGTCATGAAGCAGGGTTGTCTCCGGTATTAGAACCCGTAGCGGGTACAGCCTCAAGGCTCTATCCGCTGCGTTAAACTTTCAACTGACCGTATTTACGGTAATAGTTCACCACGCCGCCTTCCTGCAGGAGTTTCTGCATAAAGAGCGGGAAAGGTTTAATCACCGACACGGTTTCACTGGTGAGATCGCTGATTCTGCCTTTATTCAGGTCGATCTTTAAAACATCGTTTTCTTCTATTTTATCCGAATCCGTTTCGATCAAAGGCAGGCCGATATTGAAACTATTGCGGTAAAAAATGCGCGCAAATGATTTCGCAAGCACTGCGACAATACCCGCTTCCCTGATAACCAAGGGAGCCTGTTCACGAGAAGACCCCATGCCGAAATTCTCTCCGGCCACGATAACCGATTCTCCGGGAATTATCTTCCTGAAGAACCCGGGGTCTATATCTTCCATGATATGTTTGGCGAGTTCCTTCATATCGGTTATGGAAAATTTATACCGTCCGGAAATAATGAAATCCGTGTTGATATTATCCCCGAGCTTTATAACCTTTCCTCTTATTTCCATGCTCTTTTATAGTTGTTTGAATTCGTCGGGATTCTTCACTTTGGACATAGCCATATCCAGCGTGATAAGGCCTCTCTGGTAGAGTTCCTTGAGAGACTTGTCCATTGTCTTCATACCGTATTGACTGCCGGTCTGCATAAGGGTCGGGATCTGCTCGATCTCCTGTTCCCGGATAAGATTGCGGATACCCGGTGTAGCGACCATTACTTCCGTTGCTAAGACCCGCCCATGCCCGTTCGCCTTAGGGAGCAGCAACTGGGAAATAACTCCCTGGAGACAGTCCGCCAGCTGTAAACGCACCTGCGGCTGTTGATGCGGGGGAAAAACATCGATAATTCTTTCTATGGTCTGCGGGGCATCGGGCGTATGCAAAGTGGCAAGTACCAAATGCCCGGTTTCGGCCGCGGTAAGCGTAGTTGAGATCGTTTCCAAATCGCGCATTTCCCCGACCACGATAACATTGGGATCCTGACGCAAGGCGTGCCGCAAAGCCTCGGCGAACGAATGGGTATCGCTGTACACTTCCCGCTGTTTAAGGATACTCTTTTTGTTCACATGTATGAATTCAATGGGATCTTCGATCAAAACAATGATACATTCCCGCTCATTGTTGATCAGATCGATGATCGCAGCCAGCGTCGTTGTTTTGCCCACTCCGGTCGGACCGGTTACCAGCACCAATCCGTTTGATTTCCGCCCCATATTCATGCAAATAGACGGCAGCCCCAATTCTTCAATAGTCGGAATAGCCAAAGGGACACGCCGGAAAGCACCTTCCACCGCCCCGCGCTGAAGATGAATGTTGACCCTGAAACGGTCCATACTGGGCAACGCAAGGGAAAAATCCAGTTCCAAGTCCCTTTCAAACATCTCTTTCTGGATATCGGTAAGAATGGCGTAGATCATCATTTTCAGGGTTTCCCTGGTTAACGGCGGAAGGCTCAATCTGTAAATCTTGCCGTCGATACGCAAGATCGGCGGTTCTTTTTCGGTAAGATGCAAATCGGAAGCCTTTTTTTCGATACACAACATCAGTAATTCGCGTATTTCCATGATTTTCCTCCGATTGTATATACGTTTTACTTTATCGTTCGGAACCGCCAACGGCTGCAAACGTATTATACCATATTAAAAATTTTTATAAATACCTTTGTGGATCGGTGATCTTTCCGGTTATGGCTGAAACAGCCACGGTTGCGGGAGATGCCAGATAAATAAAAGCGTTGGGATTACCCATGCGGCCCTTAAAATTCCTGTTCGCCGTGGAGATAACCGATTCTCCGTCAGCGGGTATGCCGTTATGTGTTCCCACACATGGGCCGCATCCCGGGGCGACTACCACGCATCCGGCATTAACAAACGTCTCTATGTAACCCGCTTTTAACGCGGCCTTAAATATACTGCGGGACGCCGGAGCTATTATGAATTTTACTCCGGGCGCGACTTTCTTCGAATGTAATACCGCGGCGGCAACCGCCAGATCCGAAAGCCTCCCGTTCGTGCATGTACCCAGAAACGCCTCATCTATTTTTACATCCTTTAAATCCCGTGCTTCCGCCACAGTATCTACCTGATGCGGTTTGGATACCATCGGTTTCAGTTTTGAAACATCGAATTCAAAAACATGCGAATAGACTGCGTTTTTATCCGGAGAGACCGGCCGTATTTTCCTGCTCCGCGCAGCCCGGGGTTTAAGCCAGTCAAGGGTTTTTTTATCCTGCGGCATAAAACCGGCCTTTGCCCCGAGCTCCACCACCATATTGCATATGGTAAAACGGCCGTCCATGTCCATCTGATCGATCACCGGGCCGCAGAATTCCAACGCCTTGTAAGTGGCACCGTTGGCCCCCAGCTTACCGGCGACATACAAGATAATATCTTTCGCGAAAATATACCCCGGCAACCTTCCTTTTAAAATAATCTTAACGGTCTCCGGGACCTTAAACCAGTTCTTCCCGGTTACCAAGGCTATCGCAAGGTCGGTTGACCCCACGCCGGTCGAGAATGCGCCGAGAGCTCCGTACGTGCAGGTATGAGAATCAGCACCCAAAACAAGATATCCGGGCAATATTTCCCCTGATTCCGGGATAACCTGATGACACACCCCGCACCCGATATCATACAGGCCGACTTTATAGCCGCTGCTGAACGCGCGCATTTTTTTGTGGACCCGCGATACCCCTTCATTCGGAGACGGAGCGCTGTGGTCGATAACCATGCAAAACCTGGTCTTCAGATTTTTCGCCTTAAGCTCATGGACACGGTCGATAATAATGGACGATGTCCCGTCCTGGCCAAAGGTAAAATCAACCTTGCATACGGCAAAATCACCCGCCTTCAGGCTTTTCCCCGCGTGTTCGCTTAAAATCTTTTCGGCAATAGTCTTAGCCATGGATTCTATAATGTGTTAACCCAATTCTCTATCCTGTTCATTCCCTCTTCTATCTGTTTCATGCCGGTGGCGAAACTCATCCGGATATAATCGTCCTTTCCGAAACCGCAGCCGGGAATAACCGCTACCAACGCTTCATCAAGCATGCGCGCGGCAAAAACAGCGGAATCCAGTTTTGTCTTCGATATCCCGCAAAAAATATAAAAAGCCCCTTGCGGCAGGATATAACTCATCTTCCTGATCTTGCGGAGCCGCTCAACGATATAATCCCGCCTGGACTGAAACTCCGCCGCCATTTTTTTAGAAAAACCGGAAGAGGTATCAGCCAGCGCCGCCTGAGCCGCTTTCTGGCTTATGGATGAAGGATTGGAAGTAGAATGATCCTGCACCCTGGAAACAGCTTCCGCGATATCCGGGGGAGCGCCCAGGTACCCGATGCGCCATCCGGTCATGGAGTGGCTCTTTGACAGGCCGTTCACAGTAACGGCCAGGCTGTATATTTCCGGATTGAGCGCAGCTATCGATTCGTGTTTCAGATTATCAAAAATAATATTCTCATAAATCTCGTCGCTGATCACAAAAATATTTTTCCGCGCGCAAATCTCAGCGATCTCAAGCAATTCCCTTCGCTCATACACGCATCCGGAGGGATTTGACGGGCTGTTCAAAACAAGAAGCTTGGTCTTCGCGCGCACATTCCGCTCAAGGGCTTTCGGGGTAATTTTAAAAGAATCCCCGGAGAAAGTCTTTATAAAACGGGGCTTCCCGCCGCACAGATTCACCATCTCCGGATAACTCACCCAGTATGGAGAAGGAATAAGCACTTCATCCCCCGGATCAACCAGAACAAGCATGGTATTGAAAATGCTGTGCTTGGCACCGCAGGAAACAACAACCTGTTCGGGCTTGTAATCAAGTCCGTTGTCGCGGTTAAATTTCTCGCAAATGAGTTTTTTTAATTCGGGCGTGCCTGTGGAAGGAGTATATTTGGTAAATCCTGACTTTATGGCCTCAACCGCCGCATCCTTAATAAAATCCGGCGTGTCGAAATCAGGCTCACCTGCGGCGAAACTGATAACGTTTTTGCCTTCCGCTTTCAATTTCTTTGCCCGGGAAGTGATTGCCAGAGTCGAAGAGGGATTTATCTTATCCAAACGCCTGGCTAATCTGGAACCTTCTCTCATCAAATCTGCTCCTTCCTGAAATTCCGGTTAAATTGAAAACCTTAACAAACCATGCCTGTTAAAGGATAGACGCAGATTCGTTATAGAGAGTCCCTCTCCTTCTTAAAAATACCTTTCAAACCTCCCAGGAAATTCTTGGAAGGCCTTCGGGTAGCGGGCCGCTTCTCTTTTACTGCGGTTTTAGTTTTATGTTCTTTTTCTGCCGGGGGTCTTTCCGTTTCCGTACCGGTAACGGCTTTTGTTTCCGGATTTATTTCCTTTTCCGCCTTTGTCTTTTTTTGTTTTTTTCCTTCTGTTTTAACCTCGGTCAACTCAAGAAGTGCCAATTGCGCATTATCCCCCCTGCGGTTCCCCAATCGCAAAATACGGATGTAACCGCCCTCTCTCCCGGAAAATCTCTTTGCGATATCGTTAAACAACAAACTCACTAAACGGTGGTCGCTCAACATCCTGAATGCGCGCCGTTTATTGGCAAGGGAATCTTCCCTGGCAAGAGCGATCAGCTTTTCTATGTGCGGCCGCACTGCTTTGGCTTTGGCGAGCGTGGTTTCAATGCGCTGATACGTAAGCAAACTGCGCATCATGCCCGCAATAGTCGCGCGGTGCCAACTGGTAAAACGATTCAATTGATGTCTGGCTTTTGCGTGTCTCATGTAGGTGCCCTCTTATGAAATCTGTTTTAGTTTCTTCATATCAATCTGCATCCCCAGGCTCAATCCCATGCCGGCGATAAGTTCCTTGATCTCCGTCAATGACTTTTTCCCGAAATTCTTGAAACCGAGCATTTCGTCTTCGCCTTTTTTCACCAGTTCGGCAATGGTCTTGATGTTCGCTTCACGAAGGCAGTTTGAACTGCGTACCGAGAGCTCGAGTTCGGAAATAGGCAGTTTCAATTTCTCGTACAACTCACGTTCCTCCCTGGTAATTTCAGTTTCCTCTTCGGCATCCTCGGGTAACTGCCCGAAATTGACAAAAATGTCCAAATGACGCTGGAGGATATTTGACGCGTATAAAAGCGCTTCTTTGGGATTCACCGCGCCATTGGTGAATATTTCCAGGATCAATTTATCATAATCCGTCCGCTGTCCGACGCGGGTGTTCTCCACGGAAAAACTGACTTTCTTGACCGGGCTGAAAATGGAGTCGACCGGGATAACCCCGATCACCTGATCCTCACGCTTATTCGCTTCCTGCGGCACATAACCCCTTCCTTTGGCAACTTCCAGTTCCATGTAGAACTTCACATCTTCGGTCAAAGTGGCAATATGCAGGTCTTTGGTAATAACTTCCACCGTTTCATCGGTAGTGATATCCTTGCCTTTAATCTCGCCCTTGCTGTCTTTCTTTATATACCCCGTCTTCGGCACTTTCGAATGAGAACGCAGAACCAGGCTCTTTACATTCAATATTATCTCGGTAAGATCCTCATACACCCCCGGGATAGTCGAAAATTCATGTTCCGCCCCGGTGATCTTGATGGATGTGGCCGCGCTGCCTTCTATAGAAGACAAAAGCACCCGCCGCAGGGAATTACCTATGGTGACACCATAGCCTTTTTCAAACGGGGCAACCGTGAATTTGCCGTACGTGTCGGTATACGTGGCTTCATCGCACTCCAATTTTTTTGGCAACTGAAAATCTCTCCATTTGATACCCATTTTGCCTCCTTAAATTTAGACAGCCATGGCTGGATAAATTTAACCCCGCGTCCCGCCCGCATTCCCGGAATTTTCAGAAGTACGGAGAATGTGGGGATATCCAACCCATATCACATTTCTTATTACTTGGAATACAATTCAACGATCAATTGTTCTTCTATAGGCTGTTGAATATCTTCCCGTTCAGGCAGCCTGATAACCCGTCCTTTGAGATGCGCCGCTTCGAATTCAAGCCAGGAAGGAACGGTACGGTCTTTGGTCAATTCCAGGTTTTCGTTTATTTTATTCTTCGATTTGTCTTTGGCGCGTATTTCCACGATATCTTCTGGGTTAATACAATAGGATGGAATGTTAACGCGCACCGAATTCACGTACACGAAATTGTGGCGGACGATCTGCCGCGCGCCAGCCCTCGAAGGACTCAATCCCAGCCGAAAGATCACATTATCAAGCCTTCTCTCAAGGAGTTGTAATAAAACTTTTCCGGTTACCCCTTTTGTATTTGAAGCAATCTCAAAATAACGGCGGAACTGACGTTCCAGCACCCCGTACATCCTTTTCACCTTCTGCTTCTCCCTTAACTGATGGCCGTAATTCGAAAGTTTCCCTTTCGATTTTAACGGGCCGTGTTGACCGGGAGGAAACGACCTCTTCACGATCGCGCACTTTTCAGTAGTACACTTGTTACCTTTTAAAAACAATTTTTCCTGCTCGCGCCTGCACAATCTACAAACAGCTCCTGTATACCTTGCCATTTTTTCTCCGTTCTATGCTCTTATTGAATTACACTCTTCTTTTCTTCTTGGCCCTGCAGCCGTTATGCGGAATAGGCGTGACATCACGAATCGAAGTAACCGTAAGTCCCGCGGCCTGTAAAGCCCGTATAGCGGATTCTCTTCCCGGACCGGGGCCTTTAACCTGGACTTCTAATTCTTTCAATCCCGCTTCTTTCGCCTTGCGCGCCGCATCTCCCGCGGCCATCTGAGCCGCAAAAGGAGTAGCTTTTTTAGAACCGCTGTATCCGACCATCCCTGGAGTGGACCAGGAAATCGCATTGCCCTGTTTATCGGTAATGGTCACGATAGTATTATTAAAACTGGCCAATATATGCGCCACTCCCGCAGTAACCCCCTTCAACCCTTTTTTCTTTTTCGCTTTTTCTGTCATATTCGATTACCCCTTATTTCTTGACAAGCATTGTCGTGCCCTTTTTCGGGCCCTTTCTCGTTCTCGAGTTTGTCCGCGTGCGCTGGCCCCGAACCGGCAAACCTTTTTTATGGCGCATCCCGCGCCACGACTGTATATCGATCAATCTTTTAATATTCTGTGAAACCTCCCTGCGCAAATCCCCTTCCACCTTATATCCCAGTTTCTGTATCGCCATGGTGAGCCGTGAGACCTCCTCTTCAGAGAGGTCCTTTGCGCGCTTTTCAGGGGAGATCTTGGTCTCCTGCAGAATTTTGTCCGCCAGAAAATTCCCCACGCCGTATAGATACCGCAACGCAACATCAATCCTTTTTTCCTTGGGAATATCAACACCAACAAGTCTCGGCACTTCTTCCCTCCTGTTCTATCGCATGAAATGCATACGCACACTTCACACTTACGCACTTTACACTTATACTACCCCTGCCGCTGTTTATGCTTTGTATTACTGCAGATAATGCGAACAACGCCCCTTCTCCTGATGATTTTGCATTTATCGCATATTTTTCTTACCGACGCTTTTACTTTCATTTTTCTCTCTCTTTACTTTCGTTATGTATTACCCGCGAACTCACGAACACGCGAACCCGCAAACTATTTAACCCGAAAAGTGATTCTTCCCCTGGTAAGGTCGTACGGAGAAAGTTCCAATTTTACCTTATCGCCGGGCAGTATACGTATAAAATTCATGCGCATTTTACCCGAAACATGAGCAAGCACCACATGCCCATTCTCCAGTTCCACCCGGAACATAGCGTTCGGCAACGCCTCAATGACTTTTCCTTCCGTCTCAATAAGTTCTTCTTTGGGCATAAACTCTTTCTTCGTTTTCACTGCGTGAGAATCTCCGGCCCGGAATCCGTGATCGCGACCGTATGCTCGAAATGCGCAGAAACTAATCCGTCTCTGGTGACCGCGGTCCAGCCGTCTTCCAGAATCCGGCATTCCCAGGTGCCCATATTCACCATAGGCTCTATTGCCAGCACCATTCCGCTTTTAAGGATTTCTCCCTGGTGAGGCCGCCCGAAATTCGGGACCTCGGGATCTTCGTGCAGGTTTTTACCTATCCCATGCCCCACGAACTGCCGGACAACCGAAAAACCGTATTTCTCGGCGTAACTCTGGATAGCGTATGAAATATCGTATATACGATTATCAGGCACTGCCTGGCGTATCCCCGCCAAAAGAGCGTCCCTGGTAACCTTCAGCAAATCACTTCGGCGTGACTCAACATTCCCTACCGGAAGCGTAATTGCCGCATCGGAAAAACAGCCTTCGTATTTTATCCCCGCATCCAGGCTAAGCACATCACCTTCGTGTATCTTTCTTTTCAAAGAGGGAATGCCGTGAACGACTTCATCATTGAGCGATGTGCATATTGCCGCGGGATATCCCTTGTACCCTTTAAAAGCGGATACGACTTTCTCTTCCCGTATGAATTCTTGGGCACT
>JAQTZX010000011.1:0-3097 GCA_028687525.1 Candidatus Omnitrophota bacterium | reverse complement strand
GGGTTTAACCGATGCCGCCAGACGCCACATTATACGTGCGAGGATCTTACCCGCTTTACGCATCACTTCAAGATCTCTCTCGGATTTTATGGGTGTCATCCTGTCTCTTAACCGGCAGCAGTCTTCTGGCGGCGCAAATCCTGGACCATTTTAACAATCGTGTTCAAAACCTCTTCCGCTTCTCCGTCCGCGGAAACTCTGTTCAGGATACCTCCGGACTGATAATAATCAATGAGTGAAGAAACTTCGTTTTTGTATACTGCGAGCCGCTGCTTTACCGTATCTGCGGTATCATCGCTTCTCTGATAGAGCTTTCCTTTGCACTTATCGCAGACCATCGGTATTTTCGGCGGCATATTGGTAATATGAAAACTTTCCCCGCACGCACTGCATACCAGCCTGCCGGATATGCGCTGTATGATCACCGAATCGGAAGCGTCAAGATAAACCACCAGGCCAATCCCGGTACGTCTGTCTTTGAGGATAGCATCCAGTGCCTTTGCCTGGCTTAAATTCCTGGGATATCCGTCAAGTATAAATCCGTTCTCACATCCGGGAACTTTGAACCGCTCGACAAGCATCTGGTTGACCAGTTCATCGGGCACCAGCATGCCTTTATTCATAAAATCTTTCGCCTTTTTCCCAAGTTCCGTTCCCGCTGAAACATTCTGCCTCAACAGATCACCCGTCGATATATGCGGAAAATTCAATCTCTGCGCCAAAACTTTAGCCTGCGTCCCCTTCCCCGCTCCCGGCGGCCCTAAGAGTATTATATTCATAAGTTGGCTTACCTTTTTGTTCTCGTGTTATAAGTTCGCGTGTTCGTGTGTAAACCGTCGCGCGAACACGCGAACTCACGAACTAAGAATTACCTTCTGCCTTTGATCCGTCCCGACTTAATGAAACCTTCGTAGTTATGCATAATCAAATGGGACTCTATTTGCTTGATAGTATCAAGCATAACCCCCACGATGATTAGAATGCCGGTCCCTCCGAAAAAAGAAGCGACCGAATAGGGAACTTTCAGCCAGGCCATGATGAAATCAGGGAAAATGGCTATGAAAGCGATAAACAAAGCTCCGGCAAGCGTTATCCTGGTCATCACGAAATCCAGATATTCCGCCGTGGAAGCTCCCGGGCGTATCCCGGGTATGAAACCGCCGTATTTTTTCATGTTCTCGGCGATATCATGCGGGTTAAACACGATCGCGGTATAAAAATAACAAAAGAAGATTATCAAAAGGGCATAAACTAAGGTATACAACAGGTGGCCGCGCACCAGATTCTGCGCCCACATCTGGAAAGCGGCATTTGGAACAAACGTAGCCAGCGTCGCCGGGAAAAGAATGATGGATTGGGCGAAAATAATGGCAATGACTCCGGATGTATCCACCTTCAACGGTATATATGTCGACTGTCCTCCATAAACTTTCCTTCCCACGATCCTGCGCGCGTACTGAACGGGGATTTTTCGTTGTCCCTGGGTGATCAGCACGACCGCGAAAACAACCACTAAAAGAAATACCGTCATTATAACCAGCGTGAACGGCTGTATCTGGCGGCGGGAAGCCTGGAACGGAGAAAGAAGCGCTATCAACTGGTTCAGCGCCGTGGGAATGCGGGAAATGATACCGGCGGTGATAACCAGCGATATGCCGTTGCCGATACCCTTTTCCTGTATCTGTTCTCCCAGCCACATGATGAATATCGTCCCCGTGCTTAGGGTGAAAACGGTCAAAATCCGGAATCCCCATCCCGGGTTCAATACCAGTTGAAATCCTTCGAACCGGGAAGGACTCTCCAGCCAAAGAGCAATGAAAAACGACTGTATCACCGATAAAATTACCGTTCCGTACCGGGTATATTGATTGATCTTTTCATATCCGGTTCTTCCTTCTTTCGACAGTTTCTCAAGAGCGGGAATAACCGCGGTCAAAAGCTGCAGAATAATGGAAGCGGAAATATACGGCATGATCCCCAGCGCGAAAATAGTCAAACGTTCCATGGCGCCTCCGGAGAACATGTTCATAATACCAAATAACGCCCCGCCCTGGCTCTTGGAAATACGGTCAAAAAACGTACCCAACTGAGCCATATCGATACCGGGAGTGGGAACATAACAACCGATACGATACACGACCAAAAGAAGAGCGGTTATAATAATCCGCCTTTTCAGATCGGGTATTCTAAATGAATTAAACAGCGCATTTATCATGTACTATCGATTTGCTGAAACCCTGTAAGGAACGCGGCACACAACGACGCAGATAAAATTCTTCAGCAGGCCACGATCTCGGCTTTTCCGCCTGCCTTGGTAATCTTCTCCACGGCACTCCTGGAAAACGCGTGGGCCTGAACTATAACCGGATTCTTGACTTCCCCATCCCCCAATATCTTGATCAACTTATTCCTATCGTCAACCAGGCCGTTTTCCTCCAATATCCCGGGGGAAATCGTCTTTTCCCGTATCCTGCCTAAATCACTTAGATTGACGATCTGGTATTCACGGGGAAATTTACTATTAAACCCCCTCTTGGGCATTCTCCGGATCAACGGAGACTGGCCGCCTTCAAAACCCGGATAAAAATCCCTTCCTGAACGGGAAGTCTGCCCCTTACTGCCCCGCGTAGATGTTTTACCATGTCCGGATCCGGCGCCTCTTCCCTTGACCTTATTCTTCTTCATGGAGCCCTTAGGCGCTTTCAAACTATGCAACCTAATAAAAACAGAAACCTCTCTTTTCTCCGTATTCCGGACAGATCCCTTGCCCGCCGGCTTTATTTCCATTCCTTCTTGAGCTGTAATTTTTTTTCTCATATCTATGACACCTTCAGGTTGGTCAAACCCTGCATGGTCGCTTTAATCACGTTAACGGGATTGTTCGAACGCAGGGACTTTGTCAATATATCCTTTATCCCGCATGCTTCGCATATAGCGCGGACCGGAGCGGCGGCAATGACCCCCGTTCCTTCCGAGGCCGGCTTTAAAACAACGCGCGCCGCGCCGAACGCGCCCAAAATATCATGGGGAATAGTAACGCCGACAAGAGGTATTCTCACCATGCCTTTCTTGGCACGGGCAAGCCCCTTACGAATGG
>JAQTZX010000156.1 GCA_028687525.1 Candidatus Omnitrophota bacterium | reverse complement strand
ACTGACGGAAATATTATTAAATTCAAAAAAGGGATAGGAATATTGGCAAAAGAGACAAAAATACCTTTAATACCCGCCTACATCGACGGCGCATATAAGATATGGTCACGGTATTCTCATTTGCCCCGTCCAGGGAAAGTCACCGTTCATTTTGGGAAACCCATTGTACTCGGGGAAACCCTGTCCGAAACCGATCTCACGGCATTGTCTTGTGATGAAATTGCGGAAATGCTTCGTCAGGAGTTAATCAAACTGAAAGACCGTAACACAATGGATACGGCCTGAAAATTTTCCTTGGCGGACGTTTCATAAACGGTACAAATAATTTCTCCCCCGGAATCTCCGCTTTTTATGCCACCGCTCAACAAAATATATTGACAAAATATATAGTATTGATATTATAATAATAAAGTTTATCGCGGGTGATATTTTAAAAGCACGGGAGGGGGAATAATGTTTTTTATCGGAATCAGCGAAGGGTTGCTTTTATTAGCGCTCGGAGCGGGATATATGGTCCTCTATCTTGCCCGGAAACAAACACACACTTTCAAATTCCTCGGTTATTGCATTTCCATTATTATTATCATTTTCAGTCTCTCCCTGCTTGCGCGAAATCTTGTTCTAAGCATCGCCTATAACGTAAAAAAAATCGCCAGGTCATGCCGGCAGCAAGTTTCAATCCCGCCGTTTCCGGAAAAAACGGCGCACGAAAATTATACGGGGAACACACCCCATCCCTAAAACAAGAAGGAGGAAGGCAATGTTATTAAGATTCAAGGATTGGAACATCCGGTCAAAGATTGCCCTGTCTACGATTTCTATCGTAGCAGTCTCCCTTATCGTGCTCGGTTTATTGACCTACCGCAATATGCGGGAGAACATATTAAAAACTGTTGAAACCCAGTTAAAAATGCAGGCAGTTGACTGGAAACAGATTACCGGGGCCACTTATGGGCAATTGAAGCTTATAGAAGATAACTCCCTTGAACAGGGGAAAACGATTGTTTCATCACAAATCGCTGCGATTTATCAATTTGTGAACCAATGGAATGGCGATATGGACGAGCTTAAAAATATCCTGGCTTCTATCAAGGTTGGTAAAACTGGATACGTGTATGTCCTTGATTATGAAGGACTTTACGTCTTGTCTGGGAAAAGGGCAAGGGACGGTGAGAAAGTTTGGGATGCCCAGGATTCAAACGGAAGATATTTCATCCGTGAATTAATCACCAAAGGTAAAGATCTTGCCGGCGACAATGTTGACTATCTCCGTTATTCCTGGAAAAATCCCGGGGATTTGGATACTCGCGAAAAACTCACCGTTTTTGTTCACATTCCTAAATATAAGTGGATATTAGGGATTGGCGCCTATATAGATGAATTAACTAATGTAACCTTTGCAAAAACTCAACTCGAAAATTTGAAAACCAGAATTGGCGTGCAAAAAATCGGGAAAAGCGGTTATATTTATATTCTTGACGCAAAAAAAGGCGAGTATATTGTTTCATTAAGGCGGGAACGAGATGGTGAAAATATCATGGAGTTCCAAGACGCCAACGGTGTATTTTTTATGCAGGAGATAATAAAAAAGGCGAAAAAACTTTCCGAAAACAGAGCCGACATACAGTATTATCCCTGGAAAAATAAAGGAGAAACCGAAGTTAGAATGAAAATTGCCGGTATTAGTTATGTTCCGGAATTAGACTGGGTCGTAGGGGTCAGCGCGTATTATTCCGATTTCTTTGAACCGTTATACAACGTCAGAAACACTATCATCATTATTATTATCCTGGCTATCATTGCCGCTGCATTCATTACGCTTGGCATCAGCAATATTATTGTCACTCCTATTAACAAACTTCTTAATCTTACCGATTTGGCGGCGAAAGGAGATCTCACTGTTTCGCTGAATATCGATACCAAAGATGAAATTGGAAAACTTGGGGTTTCCTTCGATTCTTTGATAAAAAATCTGGCCAAGATCGTTTTGCGCATCAGAGAAACCACGGAAAAGGTTACTTCGCGTTCAGAAAGTTTATCGGCCTCCGCGCAAGAGATGAATGCCTCCACTGCGCAGACATCCGCAAATATCCAGCAAATCGCTTTAGGAGCGAACTCACAGGCTAAAAAAGCCGGCGAAGTTTCCAAAGTCATGGAAAACATGTCTGCCTCTGTAAACCAGGTGGCGACAAACGCGCGTTCAACAACCATTGCCTCCGAACAGGCAACAAAAAGCGCGAAAGAAGGATATGAAGCAACCTTGGCGTCGATTGAAAAAATGAACAAGATAGTTGAAATTGTCACTATTTCAGCCGAAACCATCAAAAAACTAAGTAATAAGAGCCAGGAGATCGGCGAGATTGTAAATGTCATCACCAGCATATCCGACCAGACCAACCTTTTGGCTTTAAACGCGGCTATCGAAGCGGCACGGGCAGGCGAAGCCGGCAGGGGATTCGCGGTTGTTGCGGAAGAAGTCCGCAAACTGGCGGAGAACGCGGCCAAAGCATCCGATCAGATATCAAAGTTGATCAGAGGCGTTCAAGAAGAAAGCGCCAAGTCGGCATCATTTGTGGAACAAGGTACAAAAGAAGTTAATGAAGGAAAGGAAATTTCCACGAACGTCGGAGACACGTTGAATGAGATTACAAAAGAAGTAGAACGTACCCGTGACATGATTAAACAGATATACGCCAGTACCCAGGAGCAAATTAAAGGCACGGAGCAAACGGTGAAAGCGGTTGAAGAAATAGCGGAACTCGCCCGAAAAGCGGCAGCCGCAACCGAGGAAGCATCATCAGCAACCGAAGAACAAACCGCAAGCATGCAGGAATTAGCGGCCTCCGCCCAGGAACTCACTCACGTGGCTGTAGAACTCAGCGAGGCAGTGAGAATGTTCAAAATAACCGGCGAAGAACATCCTGAAGAGAAACCATCCACTTTTCTAAAAACATTGATCAACAAGCCTCATTTTGACACAAAGCCCCATTTAATCAAAACCGATAAATAACCCGTAAATAAGGGGACGGTTCTATTTTTTTAGACTCGCGGACAAGAACAAAAAAATAGAACCGTCCCCAATTTTTTCATGCTCGGGAACCGGTCGGGATGGGGAGAGCCCCGGGCGCCTTTGTCGGGAATGACGGGTATAACATTTACGTCGGGAAAAACTCTGCGGGAATTTATCCGGCAGTATAACAGCCTGCCTTTCGCACAACCCGCATTTTTCTCCGCGGATAAAACAGAGATATATTCCGAGTTACGGAAGGTAAGAATATTCCCGGATATGTATATGGGGTCGGTTATATGTAAGACCGGGCCGTACGGAAAGAGCGAATGGATGTCGGAGGACGGCGCTTTTCTGGAAAAACAGCTTAAATCCATGCTCAAAAGCCTGGCTGAAGAAACCGCCCGGCTGTTAAGCGTGAAGGAATAATGAATAGCGGCGGCAGTCGCTGGGACGGGTATTTTTTAGTCCGCAATCGCTATATATGAATTATGCGTATATACTCAAAATAACCCGGGCGTTAAGAATGAGTAAATCCGGGTAAGTCCCTCGTAAACAAAATAAGGAAATATATGCGCGGAAGGCCGAAAAAACAACGTATTATACGACAAGATCCAAGAGTAAGCCAATTCAGCCCTCGGGGCAAGGCCGGCAGACCGGATGAGATCGAACTTACAATGGATGAATTTGAGGCAATACGACTGGCCGACCACAAAGGATTAGGGCAGCAAGAAGCGGCTCAATCCATGCGTATATCCCAGCAAACGTTCAGCAGG
>JAQTZX010000155.1 GCA_028687525.1 Candidatus Omnitrophota bacterium | reverse complement strand
GTGTGCAAGAAAAGCTTGGACTATTTATATCCCAGTGAAGTAAGATTGCCCGGGGCGAAAGTTTTATCTATCAAGTCTTTTCCCAGTTTATCAACCAGAAAATCTTTCAGGCTCTCTCGGCCGGATGAATTGAATTCCTTAAGCAGTTCTTCCGCCCGTTCATACCCGGTATGAGGCAGGAGCGCGGTTATGATAACAGGGCTCCGTTCTAAATATTCCCGGCATTTCGCTTCGTTCGCGCGTATGCAGGCGGCGTGCCCCGACAGGGACTGATTCGCCGCGCACAAAAGATCCAGAGATCCCAGCATCGCCCAGCTCAACAGCGGCATGAATTCATTAATCTGCAGGGTGCTCCGGGAACAGGCTTCCGTAATTGTCCAATCATGGGAAACAGCGGCCAGGGCGGACTGGATCACCGCTTCCAGGACAACCGGATTAACTTTTCCCGGCATAATGGAAGATCCGGCCTGTACGGCAGGGAGCTCGATCTCGCGTAAAAAATGCAGGAGCCTCAAATCCCCGGAGATCTTGATCAAGTTACAGGCATGCGCCTTCAGTATCCCGGAAACTTCCACAAAACAATCGGTATTCGCGGTGGCATCCGGGATATTCTCCGCGCGCGCAAGCCCCATACCAGTCACTTCCCGGAGCTTCTCTATAATCAGGAATATATACGCGCGGGGAGCAGTCAGCCCCGTACCCACCGCCGTGCCTCCCGCGTTGACCGTGCGCAAACGCTCCTCGCTTTTGAACGTACGCCAGCGGTCCCGGGCAATCGCTTCGGCGAAAGCTCCGAATTCAACGCCCAGGGTAAGAGGCACTGCTTCCTGCAATTCAGTACGTCCGACCTTTACTATCGAAGCGAATTCCTTTTCTTTCTTTTGAAACTCCGCCTGCGTTCCGGATATCTCTTTGCTGATATCGCGTAAACGCCGGATACAGGCAATTTTTAAAGCCGTGGGATAAACATCATTGGTAGACTGATGCCGATTCACATCCTCGATAGGATGAATAACCCGGTAATCACCTTTCTCCCCCCCTAAAATCTCTATGGCGCGGTTGGCGACAACCTCGTTCATGTTCATATTGGTGGATGTCCCGGCACCGCCCTGCAAAGCATCGAGCGGAAATTGCTCCCCGAATTCCCCTCCGATTATCCCGTCACAAGCAATCTCTATGGCTTTTGCCTTGCGCTCCTCCAGATACCCCAATTCAGCGTTGGCCAGACAGCAGGCCTTTTTGACGACCGCCAGAGCTTTGATAAACCCGGGATTAACCGGATACCCGCTTATCCTGAAATTATTCATAGCCCGCAGCGTATGGATCCCCCAATACGCGTCCACGGGTATTTTCTCTTCGCCCAACAGATCTTTCTCGATTCGATACTTTTTCTTTTCCATAATCAACAATTAAAATCGGTACCGGGTACCGGTTCAAAGCTGTACCGGGTACCGGGCCGATCGTGTAGCTGTCCCCCTGAAGGGCTAATAAAAAAACCTATCCTGCAATAAGGATAGGTTTTTGTTTTTCTCCCCCTAGGCTTCAGAGTCATTGCTCCTTACCGCAGGCAAAAATTTTTTATAGTGTCCCGATGCACCGGGGTTCCGGCACACCAATACTTTTCTATCTCCTGTATACCGGTCTGCCTTTGTACGTGGTATGCAAAAGCTTCTCCGATTTTTCGCTCAGCGGTTTCTCAAGAAACTCGGCGTATAACCGTTTAATATACGGGTTCTGGTGGGCAAACCGCACTTCCTTGTTCTTATCGTCGTCATAAAGAACCTTGGCCCGTTTCATCCTAAGCTCGTCGGTTACCATGTACGGCTGTCCGCCGCCGCCCACGCAGCCTCCCGGACAGGCCATTACTTCTATGAAATGATACGGCATTTCCTCTCCTTTGCGCTTGGCCTCCCGGACTTTATTCAGGACGTATTCCACATTACTCAAGCCGTGGGCAATGGCGAGCTTCAATTTCTTTCCGCCGATCTCCACTTCCGTTTCCTTTACCCCTTTTAAACCCCGGACATTCTCGAATTCCACTTTTTCCAGCTCCCGGCCGGTTACGAAATAATGCGCGGTACGCAAAGCCGCTTCCATAACCCCGCCGGTAGCCCCGAATATAACGCCCGCTCCGGCGTATTCACCGAGAATACTGTCCGCTTCTTCATCCGGAAGATTCATGAAATCGATCCCCGCCTGCTGGATCATACGGGCAAGTTCCCGGGTAGCCAGGGCCACGTCGATATCCTGATATCCGGAGGCGGACATCTCATCGCTGCGGGTAATCTCATACTTTTTGGATGTACAAGGCATGATGGAAACCATATAGATTTTCGCCGGGTCAATACCCATTTTTTGGGCGTAATAAGTCTTTGATAAAACGCCAAGTATCTCATGCGGTGATTTACAGGACGAAAAATGGTCGATCATATCGGTATGGAATTTCTCCATGAAATCAACCCAGGACGGACAGCAGGTTGTGATCAACGGCAGAGGCCGTTTCCCGGTCAGCAGCCGCTGTTCAAGTTCACTGGCTTCTTCCATTATGGTCACGTCGGCGGCAAAGTTGGTGTCGAATACCGCCTTGAAACCGAGCCTGCGCAGCAGCGCGTAAAGTTTTTTGGTTAAATTTTTTCCCGCATGGCCAAAGGCCTCGCCGATGGAAGCCCGTACCGCGGGGGCGATCTGCACCACGCAGTATTTATCCTGATCCTGCAAGGCCTGCCAAACCTTTGCGGTATGATCCTGCTCGACAAAAGCGCCGGTAGGGCAGTGCGCGGAACACTGTCCGCAGCGCACGCACGGCGAATCCGCCAGCAGGATATCCCCCGCAGGCGAAATCCTGGTTTTGATCCCCCGCTCAAGAAACGACAACGCCCAGACATCCTGCATCTCCTGGCAGGCATACACGCACCGGCCGCAGAGGATACATTTTTTGGGATCGAGATCAACCGCTTTTGTTGAAGTATCGATAGGCAGGTCCATGAGGAACTGCGGGAACGACTCTTCGCGTATCCCGAAATCGGCTACTAATTTCTGCAATTCACAGGCATTATTCCGGGCGCATTTGAGACAGTCATTGGGATGATTGGAAAGAATAAGTTCTATAACCGTCCTGCGTATCTCCACGATTTCCGGATCATGAGTGGTTATTTCCATCCCTTCCTCAAGAGGGGTACAACAGGAACGCAGCATCTTATTGGAACTCTTGGCCCGGACGATACAGATACCGCAGCTCGCCGACGGAGGCAGATCGGGATGCTTGCAGAGAGTAGGGATTTTTATCTGCGCCCTGCGCGCGGCTTCCAGAATGGTAGTGCCTTCTTCAACCCGTATTAAAATACCGTTAATCTTGGCTTGGACTACTTTCGGCATATACTCCTCGACACATCTGTGTTAAACTTATTTTTGTTCTTCCAAATCCTATTCTTTGGAAATAGCCTTGAATTTACATACTTCAAAACAGCGTCCGCACTTCGTACACTTGGAAATATCTATGGCGTACCCCTCGTCCTTATTGCCGGAGATCGCGTGCGACGGACAGTTCAGCATACAAATACCGCATTTCTTGCATTTTTCCGGGACAATCCTGAAATTAACCAGGTGGATACATTTTTTTGCCGGACATTTCTTGTTAATGATGTGTTCCTTATATTCTTCTTCGAAATACCGTATCGTGGAAATTACCGGATTGGAAGCGGTCTGGCCCAGTCCGCACAGTGACGCCTTTTGCATCGCCCGGGATATCCGTTTCAGGATATCAAGATCTTCAAGCCTGCCCCTGCCCTCG
>JAQTZX010000154.1 GCA_028687525.1 Candidatus Omnitrophota bacterium | reverse complement strand
TCACTTTGATGAGAAGCAGAAAAAAAGAGAGTATCTCGGCTGCTCTGGGTAAAATACGCAAGCACATCGAAGAATTAGTGATTCCTGACGAATATCTGGAATTAATACTGGTTTCGGCTCGCGGCACGTTTGGCGCCGAAAAACGGTTGTTCCTGCGCTCGAGCACGAATGCGGAGGATCTTCACGGTTACCAGGCGGCGGGCCTGTATGATTCGTTCGGAAATGTGCATCTAAATAAAGAGCATCTGGCGGGGTACATCCGGAAGGTGTGGGCTTCGGTATGGAATGAACGAGCGTATTTTGACCGTGCGGCGAACGGGGTCAGCCATAGCGGTGTATATGCCGCGGTGCTTCTGCAGGAGATGATCCATCCCGCGTACGCGTTCGTCATCCATACGCATAACCCTCAGGGTAAAGACGGGAATGAAGCGGTGATCGAGATCGTGCACGGTCTGGGAGAGGCTCTGGTGAGCGGATCGGAGGAATTCTCAGGAGCGCCGTACAGGTTTGTATATAATCGTAAGAATAATAAATTCTCCCTGGTTGGATTTGCCAATAAGAGCAGGAAACTGGTCCTGGATGCACGCGGGAGAATGCGTCCGGCGTATGTCTCATACCGGGATGATCCGATAGTCAGCAGAAAAGGTAAGGCGTTGGTGAAGCAGATATTACTTGGGTCTTTGAGGATAGAGGATTCTTTTGGAGGTTACCCTCAGGACATCGAAGGTGCTCTTGTCAGGGACAACGGTACATGGCAGGTTGCCTTCCTGCAGTCCAGAGATCAGCCGCTGGTGAACGGCCGGGCGCGGGAGAATGGCAGTTTCTCTGTCCTTGACGGCGGGACTTTTGTTTATGTTGTTTCTATAGGTGATTCCGCGGATAAATATTTTCCGGCTATAATCTTAGCTGGATTCGGCCCACTTGCATGGGATCTTCAGGGAGGAACCGCGTTTATTCAATCGCTTTCTGTTATTCAGCTTGTTTTCTTAAGCACCGTAATTGTTATTTTTGTTTTTGTTTCGAGCGTTTGGCAGAACGTTATGAGTTATTTACGGAATTATCGCGAATTGACTTTGGAGGGATTGATGAAAGAGTTGCCGGTTATCAGGGAGATGGCGCGCACTCACAGTGTTCCAATAACTGATATCCGGGAGTATTTTATCCGTTTGAGCAATGCCGCGATTTTATGCAAGGCTGCAAGGCAGGGTGACGGCGGGAATCAGGGTGATGGTGCCGGATCAGAGTTTTCCCGGAAAGAAATGATGCGCGTCAATGATCTGCTTGCTGTACATAATCCTTACAGACGCTTTACATTAACTAAACAATTACAACATGTTATAGATATAATACTTTTAGTGTCCTGGAGGTGTTTATCTCGTAAGTTAAATATTTTCAGGATGTTGTGTAAAGCGTCTGCGTTTTCTGCGTTTGATGCGTTTGAAGAATATTCCGGGAGAGGCTTTGAGTATTACGTTATTGATCGGCCGCGGATCGTAAAAACTGATACCGGCATCAGATATGAAGAGAATATAAACGGGAAAAAACCGGTTTTTGTTCCGGAAGGGGTGCCGGGAATTATTATCTCCGATGATATTGATCCCGATACCGGTTTGCCGGGAAACGTTTATTCTGCCGATCCGTCAAAGGCTCCCGCGGAAAGCGAATTATGGAGATATTGGGGAATTCCGGCCGGATGGCATTGGGCCACATTCGTGCGCAGTTTCATCAATCTTCTGGGCTGGCCGGCATGGGACGGGAAAGAAGCGCGTATAGACGGAGAAAATTCATTCGGTTTCCCCAAATTGGGCATACGTCCGTGCTGCCGGGAGTTAAAAGATCCGCTTGTCACCGTGGATTTGGTTGAAGGTGAAGAAGGCGGCAGGAAAACCATCGAAGATGTGCGGGTTGTTATATTGAAAGAAGGCAAGGAAACCGTTATTCTGGCAAGCGAAGTTTTCTCCGGAAAGAAGAAAGAAAAAGACGGCGGGGAAACTATTGATTCTCAAAAACGGGCTTCATGTTTTACCATAGCGGAGTTATTGAATGGAGAGCGGGAGGATAATCCGTTTTACGCGGGAAGCCTGGGGTATTCGCTGAGAGAGAACGCGAAGGCGTATTGTTCGGAGCCGCCCTCGAATAAACTGCTGGAAATTCACGCTGAATCCGATGCTCTTCCGGGAGAAATGGGAATGAGCAAAGAATTCCGGCAGATTGTTTCCGGCTTGCTGTATGAATTATTAACACAGTTGAAGAAAAATGTTCCTGTCGAAGATTTACAGGGGCTGGATGAGGTTTTGTTAAATACCGTTATCTGCTTTGAAACAGAAAAAGAAATCAAGCGTAACGGTTGGAGCGATTATTACGCGGTGCTTGAGCGGGGAGAAGTTCGTAACCGTATTTACCTTCATCCTTTCTTTTTCTATATGGGGGCCATGGATAGCCAGAGAATGATGCAGTTGGAAATATTGTATGAGGCGATTATCGTCCGCCTTTTGAAAGGGGGAAATACTCTTTTCGCAAAAATAGAACTCCTGTTCTGGAGAGCCGGGGAGTTCTTTGGAAAGAAATTCTTCGGCACGTATCCTTTGATCACGGCTGGAAGGAAAGAATATTATTCGCGTATCCGCTCAAAAATAAATCCGGGAAATATCAGAAGCACGGTCCTGTATCCGTGCGGCGGCGGGGATGTGTCGACCGCGCTGGAGATATTCAATTTTGAAACGCTTATTATTTTCGACTGCCTGCCGTTTGTTGATTATGAGGATAACCGGCATGAGTATTTCCTGGATTCGAAACGCCGGACTGACCCCCGGGTGTTTACGATAAAATACATGTATCTTATCGATAAGTTATGGAACGGGTTTTCCTGTTCCGATCCCTACTGCGGTATCGATAACCTCGGATGCGCGCTCCCCGCGCTTGTCTGGGAACTGCAGTGTATGGAAGCGGATGTGCTGGCAGCGAAATTCGATCAGGAGACCGGAGGGTATGAAATAAGATTCACTTTGAAAGGCGAAGATGAGGAGCGGAAAATAATTTATTTTGAGGTGTATGACGCCAACAGCAGTGTTTCTTCTGCCGGGCTTACCAGATTGATAGAATCGGGTATCGATTACTGTTTTATGAAGGCATCCTATGGAGTAACCTTGCCGCGCAGTTTCAGAGAATTAGTTGTCCGGAATCTGAGGAGAGCGGTAGTCGCCGATGATTCAGGGGCGGCGCAGTGGGAAGAATTCGGATTGATTGAAGCCGGCGATCCCGCTGTCAGGAAACTGGAGGAACAAGGGGAATCTCTCGGGTATGGCAGGGCTGTAATGCTTGAGAAAAGCGCGCGTTCACTTGACGGAGGGCTGGTGCCTGATTCATTGCTGGCAGTTATACCGGGGGGCAAAGGGGGCAAAGGGGGCAAAGGTGACAGTCACTTTGGGGACAGGCATTCCAAACGCGGCAAACAGGGTAAACATGCCGACGTAGGAGAACAGGGCGATACAGACGCGTGTATTAACGGATATCAGGGGTTGCGAAAACAGAGATTGCGGGAAGGAATGGATATATTAGCGGTCAACCTCCTTCAGGATATGATTACCGAGGCATGGAATGCGGCGCGTTCCGCGCAGAATGTCGAAGCTGCGATAGACGATTCTGCTGGAGATTCTGGCCGGGATGGAGGCGAAGGTCATGTCGGTTTGTCGGAGCAGGCTGTGGAGCGGCTTGAAGAAGGCATCTCCGCAGTATCGCTGGTCGTGCCTCCGGTATCCGGACTGGGAGGAATGGGCGACGGCCCGTATCTTATGAACACC
>JAQTZX010000153.1 GCA_028687525.1 Candidatus Omnitrophota bacterium | reverse complement strand
CGGCTTCCCGATGAGATCAAGGATGCCGTCGCCAAAGAAATAGAGGATAAATTCGAATTTCTTTTCAAACAGCTTAACGCAGTGAACAACAAGGAAGCAGTCAACAAGTATGTGACCCTCAAGAGGGTTATTTCCCGTAAACGCAAAGAGGGGAAAGAAATCGTTCACGACGGCGAAGGCGCGGATTAGATTCCTTAATCGGTAATTCGTAATCCGTGATTATTTAAAATTATCGTTGCGAATTATTCATTTTCGTTGTGACAAACCGGGAGAAAGAAATGAGATCTGACAATATCAAAAAGGGGTTGGAGCGTGTTCCTCACCGCGCGCTTCTGCATGCTACGGGATTAAGCAGGAAAAATTTTTCCAAGCCGTTCATCGGGGTGGCGACTTCTTTTACCGACCTGGTCCCGGGGCATATCGGGATGCGCGATCTGGAACGGTATATTGAACGCGGTGTTTGCGCCGGCGGAGGGGTCCCTTTTTTCTTCGGCGTCCCCGCGATCTGCGACGGCCTGGCTATGGGGCATTTGGGGATGTGTTATCCGCTGGCTTCGCGGGAACTTATCGCCGATTCCGTCGAGTCGGTGTGCAATGCCCACAGTCTTGACGGCATCGTGTGCTTGACCAATTGCGATAAGATTACCCCTGGTATGATCATGGCGGCCGTACGTTTGAATATTCCGGCAATTATCGTTACTGCCGGGCCCATGCTTTCGGGCCGGTTACGCACCCGGAAACTCGCGTTTGTCCACGATACCTACGAGGGGCTGGCGCGCGCTAAAAAGGGGGATATTTCGCGTGAAGAATTGGAATGTCTGGAGATGGAGGCATGTCCCGGAGCGGGTTCGTGCCAGGGGCTGTATACGGCTAATACCATGGCGTGTCTGACCGAGACCATGGGTATGTCCCTGCCCGGATGCGGTACGGCGTTGGCTGTTTCCGCCAGAAAACGCAGGATTGCCGAGGCCAGCGGCGAACGTATTATCGAACTGGTGAAAAAAAATATTACTCCCCGGCAGATCATTACCCGGGAATCATTGGAGAATGCCGTTACCGTGGATATGGCGCTGGGGGGGTCGAGCAATACGGTTTTGCATCTCATGGCCATCGCGCACGAAGCGGGCATCCCTTTAGACCTGCGGACATTCGACCGGATCAGTAAGACCACCGCGCATATTGCCAGCATAGAACCTTCGGGGGAGCATTTTATGGAGGATGTTGATTTTGCCGGCGGTATCCCGGCGGTGCTTAAACGCCTGAAGAAGCAGCTTCATAATACTCCGACTGTCGGCGGGAAAAAGATATTTGCCATAGCCGATGCGGCGGAGATTTGTGATGAGGAAGTGATCCGGACGCCGGACAGGGCGTATCACCGGCAGGGGGGGATCGCGGTTTTGTCCGGGAATCTGGCTCCCAACGGCGCGGTGGTAAAACAGTCGGCGGTAAGTCCCTCGATGATGAAGTTTACCGGGAAAGCAAAAGTTTTTAACCGCGAAGAAGAAGCCATGCAGGCGATCCTGAACAACGAAATAAAATCAGGCCATGTAGTGGTTATCCGTTATGAAGGGCCGAGCGGCGGACCGGGTATGCGCGAAATGCTCGCGCCGACATCGGCCATAGTCGGTATGGGCCTGGCGGATTCCGTGGCGCTTATCACCGACGGCAGGTTTTCCGGAGGGACGAAAGGCCCGTGCATCGGGCATATATCTCCGGAAGCGGCTGCCGGCGGTCCGATTGCAATTTTGAAGGACGGTGATATAATCAATATTGATATCCCGGGAAGGAAAATAGAGGCGGTTTTGTCCAAAACGGAAATAGCAAGAAGGTTCAAGACCTGGAAGCCGGTCCCGCCGAAAATAACTGCCGGTTATCTGGGAAGATATTCAAAGATGGTAAGTTCGGCGGATAAGGGAGCCGTATTGAAGTGAAAATAAAATTAACGTTTATTTTGTTAGTGTCGTTTGGCAATCTGACAATAAAACAATGACCGGCGCAGAGATAATCATTGAATGTTTGAAACGTGAAGGCGTGGAGGTGATATTCGGTTACCCCGGTGGACAGGTTTTGCCGCTTTTTGACAAGATCTTTGACTGCGGTATCCGTTTCATCCTTCCCCGTCATGAACAAGCCGCCGCGCATGCCGCGGACGGATACTCGCGGGCCACGGGAAAAACAGGGGTTTGTATAGCGACCTCCGGACCGGGAGCGACTAATTTGACAACAGGCATCGCGACCGCCTATATGGATTCTATTCCTATGGTGGCAATAACCGGGCAGGTCAAAACTTCCGTGATCGGAAATGACGCTTTTCAGGAAGCCGACGTCACCGGTATTACCCGGTCGATCACCAAGCATAATTATCTGGTCAAAGACGTCAAAGACCTTGCGCAAACCATGCGCGAGGCGTTTCATATCGCTTCTACCGGGCGTCCGGGGCCGGTGGTCATCGATATCCCTTCCGATGTTCAGCAAAGGGATACCGAATTCATCTGGCCCGAGGAAGTGAATATACGCGGGTACAAACCGACGTATTTCGGCCATCCCGGGCAGATTAAAAAAGCGGCAGGTTTGATAAAGCGTTCGAAGCGCCCGCTTATTTATACCGGTGGAGGGGTGATTACTTCGGGAGCACATCTGGAATTAAGAGCATTGGCCGAGAAGATACAGTCTCCGGTGACCTGGACGCTCATGGGCATAGGCGGTTTTCCCACGATGCATAAGTTGAGCGTTGGCATGTTGGGAATGCACGGAACTGTTGCCGCCAATTATGCCGTAACCGAATCCGATCTGATCATTGCCGTGGGCGCGCGTTTTGACGACCGGGTTACCGGTAGGCTGGACGCATTTGCTCCGAACGCCGGGATAATACACATCGATATAGATCCATCGTCCATAAGCAAGAATGTAAAAGTGGATGTTCCCATTGTGGGGGACGCTAAGAATATACTCGGCCAGTTGATCGAAGAGATCAATAAAACCCCGGATACCGCCGAATGGTTGAAGACCGTGGAAGGCTGGAAAAAGAAAAGCCCGTTGAAATACAGCAATGAAGGGCATAAGATAAAACCGCAGTATGTGATCGAACAGATAGGCGAAGTCACAAAAGGGGAAGCGATCATCGCCACTGAAGTCGGCCAGCACCAGATGTGGGCCTGTCATTGGTATCCGTATTCTCATCCGCGCACATTCATCTCTTCCGGCGGGCTGGGCACCATGGGGTTCGGTTTCCCGGCGGCCATGGGGGTGAAGACCGGATGCCCCGGCAAGGTCGTTTTTGATATTGCCGGAGACGGATCCATCCAAATGAATATACAGGAACTGGCCACCTGCGTGTGCAATAAGATCCCGGTCAAGGTGGCGATATTGAATAACGGATTTTTGGGAATGGTTAGGCAGTGGCAGGAGTTGTTCTATAAAAAACGTTATTCATACACCTGTCTTTACAATCCCGATTTTGTCAAACTCGCAGAAAGCTACGGGGCAGTGGGCATAAAGATCACCCGGAAAGAGGATGTGCGCCAGGCTCTGGAAAAGGCGATCGCTATCGATAACGTGGTGTTCCTTGATTTTCACGTGGAACCCGAGGAAAATGTTTTTCCGATGGTTCCCGCGGGGGAGGCTGTCAACAGGATGATCGGCGGAATGGCGTAAGTTCGTAATCAGTAAATCGTAATTCGTAATTACGATGAATTCTTATTACGAATTACCAATTACGGATTACGATTTACGTTTTTAGAAAGCGTGATTTGACTAATACGATGCAGATCCCTACCCTTGACATAAGGGAAGTCGGAAGAGTAAAAGAAGTAAAACAGGGCATT
>JAQTZX010000152.1 GCA_028687525.1 Candidatus Omnitrophota bacterium | reverse complement strand
TCGGTTATCTCTACCGCCGGATTTACCGGAAGTATCTTACCGGATTGTTCGCTACGTATACAGACGAAGATAAGGACAGCGCTTATAAAAAATATTGTTATTCGGAAGATGACGATGCCGGATTTACGGCGGTACGATTGCTTGAGTGTTTCCGGGGGGTATTGCAGAAAAATGTCTGGACGGAAAATCTGGTCGAAAAATATTCATTGGAGAACAGATTTACCACCAAGGAATTATTCGAGAATATCAATATTTTAGTCAGGGTCTATGCCGGAGAAGATAAAATGAGAGCGCTCTACCGGGATCTTGACGGTATTCAAGCTATGGCTGACGCGCATATCCTGTCCCTGAAAGAAAAGATGGCGGAAGAGAAAAAGGGAAACGCCCCGGGGAATGTAATTGCGGAAATACATCAAGCCTGCCCGGCGCGATGGAAAACCTATATAGAACTCATGGAAAGGAGCGATGATAAGGCCCGGATACCCGCGCTTATCGGCAGTGTCCTGCAGGACCGCCGAATTGGATCTTTGATAGAGCTCGGGTGCGGCGGCGGAGCGATCATTTCCTGGCTGGAAAAAGCGTTCCCTGAAAGCGAGATATGCGGGGTGGATTATAACAGTTATATCGTTGATTCCGCAATTAAAAACCATCCTAAAACTAAATTTTTCGTGCGGGATGTCCTTCATTGGGATGATTTAAGCGCTTTTGAAAATAGATTTGATGCCGTGGTTATCGGTTCTACCCTTCATGAGATCCTTTCGTTCTACGGATTGGACGGCGCCCGGGAGTTTATGGAGAAAGCGCATGCCATGCTCAAAAAAGGAGGGGTGCTGGTTATCCGCGACGGGATCAGCCCTGATCAGGGGGATGCCATGGTCCGGGTGCGGTTTAAAACCGATTTTTCCGCTCGGCAGTTTTTCAGGTTTGTAAATGATTTTGAGCCGTGGAAGGTAGTATACCGGAAAATAACCGATACCGAAGTGGAGGTAAGGCGGAAGGATTTTTACGAATATCTTATCAAATTCATATACGACAAGCCCTACAGCTGGGAAGATGAAATGAAAGAGGCCTTCGGCGTATTGACGTTCGACGGGTATCGCGGGTTGCTCGAAGGATTGTTCGAGATCGTTTTTGAACAGCGCTACCATCTGTCGTTCCTGAAAGATAAATGGTTTGAGTCTATGGAGATGGTTGAAGGCGATTTTCCGGATTCCCATATTTTATTGGCCGCGCGTAAGACCGATGCGGATGCCGGAGACGGCGGCACGGAATTGAGGATAGGGCCGTCTTACTGGAAAATGCCCAATGCCTCGGGGATCGTGCCGCTGCTGCGCGCCGTATCGCGGTCCGGGATGACCGCCCTTGAAGTATCCTGTGAAAAGTTCCAGCTTGGCAGCATCGATGAAGAGAGCGCTGCTCTTGTCCGGAGCATATCATTTGAACAAGGGGTTTTGATGACCGCGCACGCGCCTCACGTGGATATTGTCGCGGATAAGGGGAACGTATGGAAAATAGAGGATACCATCGTTTCCGCGAGCGCCATAAACGCGCATAGTATTACGCTGCATTTAACCGAACCCGGGAGCGCGTTCGCGGGAACGGCGGCTGATCTGGCCGGTTTGGCGGCTCAAAACAAAGTAGTCTTGAACATAGAAAATACGCACCGACTGCCCAAGAAAGAGAACCGCCCCTGGCACAGCGCGGCAGAGGTGAATATGACATTTGAAGCGTTATTCGACCTCCTCAGCGGCAGAGAAAAACAGTGGGTGGGGATGACTTTGGACCTCGGGCACACCAAAGCCTCCCCGGAAAAGGGACCGGCCGCCTTCCTCGGCGCGCTCGATACCGATATCCCGGTGACGGAAGTCCATGCCCACGGCAGCAGGTTTAGCAATCAGCTGATGGAGGAAAAACATTTCGCCGTATATCGAGATCATTCTATGGCCGGCGAGCTCGAAAGTGTTCTGCAAGAGTTGATTATTGCACGGGATTTTACGGGAGCGATTATATTGGAATATAATTCTATCCCGGAAAATCTACAGACTAAAGCCGCGGTTGATGCTGTTTTATTTAAGAATACTCTGATGGATATCGGAGTGATAGATGGTGACCCTGCAGGAATTCGCGGTCGGGAGAACAGGGATAACGGTGAGCAGCCCGGTAATTTTTTAAGCAATGTAATATATGTGTTCGACGCCGTCATAGAGGGAAAAAGCTGGGTTGAAATCGCCCTTGATTTGGGGGTTACCTATCCGCATGTCCGGCTGTATTTCTGGTGGGTGGCGGCTTTTCTTATCGGACCGACCATGGATGCCGGTGCCGTGCAGCAGTATATCAGTGATATAAAATTCAGATTGACGTGGGGGCCGGCCCATGAGAAAGTCAATGAATTTATCAACTTGTATTCTCTCTCGAAGTCTGAATCTTTACCGCATATAAACGTAGAAGAATCAAGGGCGCGGGTAGAAAAATTCATTTCTTGCGCCAATAAACTTATGCCGGTTAATTACAAATATATTTCAAATAAAGAGATTTTTGAATATTTAAATCACATGTTTTTATGGAATGAAATTTCAAATAAAAATGAAATAGCCGGATTTTTCGGAATCTCACCGGCGCAGTTTGATCATAGATTTAACGTAATTTTTAAACGTAACACAAAATGGGATTCTCAAAATGAGAGATATGGGCGTATAAAATTTTCTGAATTTATAATATTTTTTCAGGCTTTGCGCAAATTTTATATTGCATTACGCGGGCAGCCCGGGTTGCCCATGAGAAAGGTTAATAATGTGATGTATGGCGGACAATATAAGCATCGTTCTTTCAAGAGAGTCGATGGTTTATTTGAGATATTATACGCGATAGCTTTTGAGAACGGAGAATATTCAGTGCCGATCATGCGGAAGGTCCTAATCGAGCATTATAAACGAGGCGGATATCTGCCGAAAGACGTAAAAGCGAGAATGCCCGGAGTTATACAGGCGTTCATTCCTGAGGCGGGGAAGGACCGGGATGGGGGGGGGCGCGAGAGCGCCGTTGCCGGGCGATTCCCGGAAATGAGGGAGAGTTTTATCGGACTGGAGCCTCACCAGCGCCTTACCATCCAGACAAAAGTCCCGGGTTTTGTGCACAATAGTTTCGTTACACTGAAAGACGGCGGTTCGGCGGTCAGAGAGTCCCTGGCGGAATTCCCTGTGAAATGGGGGGCGCGCGTAGGATTGGCCGTATTCCTGATGATCGCGATGGCGTATTTCCACGTGTCTATCCCGGGGATGGAGTATTTTACGGGCGTGCTCCAATTAATGGATAATAATATTTTTACCGTTATATTGATTTTTGATATCGTGGGATTGGTCATCTCCGTTCCCACAGTCATTAAACACCGGCAAGCGTTCAAATCCGTATTGCGGACATGGTCTTTAATGCTGCACCGAAGGTTCTGGTGGTCGGACTTGTTCATTTTTCCTCTGGAGGGGAAACCTGTAAATATCGAGGATATCGTGCGTTATGCGGCGAATTTTATAGTGCCGTTTATTTCGTTCTGGAAGATCGCTCCCCGGTTTGGGGTAGGTTTGTTATTCTGGCAGGCGGTACTTTTGACGATTTTTATCAATGAGATGATGACGGCGCGCAATATCATCAGCGATAAACGGTATCATATCGGGACAGGCCGGGATTCTCAAATCCTTAAAGAATGGTTGAGCTTAAAAAAGATACATCCGCAGAAGCTTTCGCGCGCGCTTTTCTTTGAGGCCCTGGCTTACGGTTTGTTTTATCTGGATATGTTCACATATCTGGCAGTGGTGCAGGTGTATCAGTATCCCGTAATAAATTGGGTGGTCTGGTATATGCCGTTTGCAGCTCTGGCCGGAT
>JAQTZX010000010.1 GCA_028687525.1 Candidatus Omnitrophota bacterium | reverse complement strand
GGGTGAAATTACCGAGATTAGTTTGTGTTTGCCCGAAGAATATTCCGATGGGATCGAGAAAAAAATAGACCGGCTTAATACTCAAGTTTTACTCAGGGGGTATTGTCTGGAGGAATTCCTTTCTGAAAAAGAGCTTATGCAAAAAGTAAAAGATAATTTCAGGGAGCTGGTGAGGGCGTGGATTTATAAAGGTGTGATTATAAAGCGGGCGTACGAGAAACCGCTGGGTTATCCCGGTGATTATAAGATGGCGGAGATCATTTATGATAATACCCCGGTTTCAAAAAATATCGGCGTATATTTAGACGCTTATTTTTTGAAAAGTCCTTATGCGGTGGCGGCAAGAATGCGCAAGGACCATTTTAATCTTTTGCTGCGAAATCATATCGCTGAAACGGTATTAAACAGGATCCCCATATTAAGTTTTGGTTGTGGCCCCTGCCGGGAGATCCGGGAACTGCTGCTGGATTTAAAAGCGAAGGGGACGGTTGTTTTTACGTGTCTTGATGGGGATCCCGAGCCTTTAAATTTTTCGAACGAGGCCATTTCAAAGATTACTTGTAAAAATGTCGAGTTCAAATTTATAGAGGAAGGTAAGATACATATATTGGAGAATCAGGCGTACTTGCAGCCCTTGGGCCGGCAAAGCTTGATTTATAGTGTCGATTCGTTCGATTATCTGCCGGACGGGGATTTCAAAGTAATGCTCTATGCGTTGTATGAACTCTTACAGAAAGACGGGAAGCTTATTTTCTCTCATGCCAATAGGGAGAAAACATTTCCGCCGGTGCCTCTTGATTGGTTCTGCGACTGGCAGTTTATACCCCGGAATAAAGGAGAGGTCGTAAAGTTAATTAGTGCGTGCGGAATTTCCGGGTTTTCACTTTCCGTGGATCCGGATGATTTCGAATATATTCATTACTTTACCCTTAAAAAGAATAAATGAGAATAAAAGTCGTTTTTGTGGCAGGTATTTCTTTGGCCGGAAGGTTTTTCTCCTTGACTGTTTGGCGGGAAAAGCCGGTTAAACTGCCGGCGGTAAAGACCCGATTCCCTGCGATTCGCAGATAGATTTAAAACGGTGAGGGCAAGGAAAAAGTGAGTTGCGTTGTTCTGTAGGGGGATACGCTGAAAAAAATAGTCGCGTAGTTCCTGTATTCATTAACTTTTTTAATCCGCGAAGAAACGACGTTTCTGCCGCTTTTGAACCCCCGCAAGCCTAAATTCCATGCCTGTTGCAAAACGTTAAATGTTTCGTAAGGAGTCGAATCGGGATCGAGATATTCCTGTAAATTTTTCAGAAGCAAGTCGGCGTATGCCTGATTAGCCAGGTCATACAAATCTTGAAAACACAAAATATCCTCCCAGCTATACTGCCTGAAAAAAGGATATGCGCGCTGGACGTCTATATACGCGGGAGACGTAAAGCCATAAGGCCCGTATCCTTTCGAATCGGGATGCACATATGCCGGAGGCACGGCTTCGGGAGGAGCGAGGGGTTTAGGGCTTTCCAGGTAGGTGAGGCCTATACGGACATATCGCCATAACTCCGGGGTGGCATATTCAAAAACAGGGGTGGATTGATCTTCAAACGGCAGGCTGTCAGCGAAGCCGATAGTCCCATACGTGAATTGCAATACGAATTGGCCGATTACAAGAGCCCAATTCAGTTTCTTTTTTAGAAGTGCCATGGAAAACCCCTGGTTTGAGGCTCGGTAAATAAAAAACCCCGGCAAACATAGCCGGGGGCTTAGATAAAAAAACCCTAAAAGGTAAAACTTTAGGGTGGAGGCATTTTACCTCTTTGGCAGCACCGCTACCCTCTTTTAATCTCTTTACGGAGGGCCGGAAGCTTTGCGCCCTAGCATTGCTACTAGTTTGCCTTTTCAGTAAGTAAAAATTTCAGTTTTTCAGCTTACACTATAACCATACCATATTTTTCATTTTTTTTCAAATGAACCGGAGATATCTTTTCAGGTTTACCCCGTTAGAGAACGCGGGTTATCCAACGGGGTTTACTCCGGGGAAAGGAAACGGTGAATTCTTTTTTTTTGCTATGCGCGCGTGAAAGAAAATGCTATAATTTGTAGATAAAATTTACTTTATTCCGGTTTCGAGAAAACGGAACACGAAAAACAAAAGACGAGGGTTTGATGAAAAAGAAAAAAGGCAAGGTTTCACGGTTTATTGCGGTATTTGGAGTGTGTGCGGCAGCAGCGGCGGGTATAGCGGTATTTTTTCTGTCCTGGAATAATCCGAAGCGTATCGTGATCAGCCGGTTCGACTCAAGGAACGCGGCGAAAACCGTTGAATACGGCAGCAGGGATTTTAATTTAACGGTGGAAGGTTCTTCCAAAAGTTCTTCGTTTTTCGGCCGGTCGCTTAAATTAAACTTGAAGCTTATTCCGGGGGGGTACAATTTTTTGGCTTCCGGCGGCGGCCTTGCGGAGAAAACGTATGCCTGGGAGAATAGCCCCGTTGATCTGAACTGGGATGATATTATAGGTGTTTCTTACAAAGTGTACGTCGAATCCATAAAAGGCGCTCCCCAAAAAGTGGATATGATTAAGATTGCTACCGATGTGTTTGACGGCGACGGAGAAATACTGCGCGCGGTAAAGATGGTCCATACAGGGGAGTGGTTGGAAGAACGTGTGTATTTTAAGGAGTTTACCACGCGGTATGATTATCAACGGGATTGGAAGAGCGTCAAATGGACCGGAACCGACAAAGATAAGACTTCGTTGAGCCGGATTGACAGAGGGTTGAAATCATATCAATTTGAGATAACGGGGCTTGTTTCCGATAATCCGATTGACTTGGCGGCCAATCAGGTGGAAGTCGTGCTGTATGTGGATGAAGTCGCATTGATCCGTAAATAACTTAAAATATTTGCAATATTTGGACCGTTTCTTCTGAAGTTCTTGTGGTATGGTTATTTACATCAGAAGTGTCCCCCAGGGGACATTTCTGATGTAAGTTGTTGAGAGAGTGAGGGTAATTTAAAACGGACCAAAGAACGAAGAACAGGGTAGATTTATATAATCTGCCTTTTTTATTTTTAAAGGGGATGTGGATTTTATTGATGGCTCAGTAGTTGGGGGTGGTATAATCGGGAAAGAGAACCGGAAGGGTTTAGTTTTGGATAATGCGTCTATAGGGAAAGAGCTTGCCGTGCATGTCGCCCGGCTGCGGGAGTGCCGGCAATGCCCGCGAATGCATCCGCCGGTGGTGAGCGGCGGGCCGGTGAAGAGCCGGGTTATTCTGGTTGGGCAGGCGCCCGGAGATAAGGAACCGAAGCTGGGGCGTCCGTTCGCTTGGACCGCGGGCAAGACGCTTTTCGGATGGTTTGGCGAAGCGGCTGGTTTGAGCGAAGAAGAGTTCCGCTCCGGCATTTATATGGCGGCTGTGTGCAGGTGTTTTCCCGGTAAAAAAGAAACCGGCGGTGATCGTGTGCCGTCGCCGGAAGAAGTGTTGAAGTGTTCTGTCTGGCTCAAGCGGGAATTGGAGATTTTGCGGCCTGCCCTGGTCATTCCCGTGGGGAAATTGGCTATCGGGCAATTTCTTCCTCTGCGAAAGCTCGATCAGATTATAGGCCGCCGGTTTAAAGCAACGCGTGATGGGTATCATTTCGATGTCATCCCTCTGCCGCATCCTTCCGGGGCGTCGCCGTGGCACCGTATGGATCCGGGGAAAAGCCTGCTTAAACGGGCTCTGCGGCTTATTGCCGGGCACTCGGCGTTCATAAGGGTAAAAGGGCGGCGGGTATTATGATTATTGGAGTTTGATGGTATAGTTTAGTGGGATCCCCCGGTTTGAAGCCCGGTGATTTTGCGGAGGGGATTAAACGAGTATGTTGTTTTTCTGTATTACCGAACCTGCAGAATTCTTAGTCTGATCATGGCGGAACCGGATTATTTTCAACAGGTTAAGGGATCGGATAAATTTGTGCAGTTCCATATGATTCTCCGGAGGAATGATGAGCGGACATGAAAAGAAGTTGTGCGGGGAAAGAGAACTGTTGAAGGCTCAGATAGAGAGGTTTGAGGCGCGGCAGTTTGAGATGGAACGAGCGCTGAGTATCGAGAAAAAAAAGGCGCAGGATTATTTCGATGTCGCCGAGGTTATGTTGATCGTTATCGGTACAGACCGGAGGATTATCCGCATCAATAAAAAAGGGTGCGAGATATTGGGATGTACCGAGGAGACGGTTACCGGCAAGGATTGGTTTGATGATTTTCTGCCGAAGGAAGAAAAAGAAACGGTTCTCTCCGTGTTTGAAGAATTGATATCCGGGCGTGGACGGTGTGCCGAATATTATGAGAACAGCATCATAAATTGTAAGGGGGAAATAAAACTTATTTTTTGGCATAACGCTGTTTTGCGGAATGAAAAAGGCGGTGTTTACGCTGTCCTTAGTTCGGGGGAGGATATAACCAGGCGTAAGAAAATAGAAACAAGCCTTGCCGAGTCCGAAGGGCTTCTTCGCGTGATATTCGAGAATGCCCATGACGGGATACTGATGGTTGATGAAGAAAATAAGAAATACGCGTACGGCAACGGTATGATAACGCAAATGCTCGGGTATCCCCCGGAAGAACTCAAGGGTTTAGGCGTCAGGGATATCCATCCCGGGGAACATCTGCCTGATATCATAGAGAAGTTTGAGAAGTTGAAAAGGCGGGAGATCGACGCAGTAAGAGATGTCCCGGTAAAGAGGAAAGACGGGAGTATTTTTTATGCCGATGTAAACGGGTTCCCGGTTGTTTTTTCCAACAAATTATATATGCTGGGGTTTTTCAGGGATATCTCCGAACGCAAAAATGCGGAGGAGGCGATTCGTGAGGGCGAAAGGCGGTATCGTATGTTATTTGACGCCGCGCCTATTATGATCGCCATCACGAGTTTGGAAGGCAGGGCGCTGGCGGTCAATAATGCCATTCAGGAGGTGTCCGGTTACACTCCGGAAGAATTCATGAAAAAAAACATGAGTGATGTATACGTTGATTCCGGGGAGCGTAAACGCGTGCTTGCTCTTTTTCAAAAAGACGGCAGGGTGCGTAATTTCGAGACAAAATTCAAGCGGAAGGACAACAGTACTATTTGCGTGCTTCTTAATACGGATTCGATCGAGTTCGGAGGCCAAAAGTGTATCCTGGCTACTGTCCGCGATATAACCGAGCAGAAGAAAGCGGCGGAAGCTTTAGAGATGCAGAAAGAAGCGCTGGAGCAGAAGAACGTCGCGCTCAGCGAAGTCCTGGTGCAGATCGAGATAGGGAAAAACAAGATAAAAAAACAGATAACCGCCAATGTCGATGAATTGATATTGCCGGTCGTCAAAAAACTTTCCCGGCAAGGGCGTTCCCGTAAATATCTCCAGTTGCTCGAGCGTAATCTGAAGACGATGACCGGTTCTTTTGGCTTGAGAATCACCGAAGATAAGGTACGGCTGACCCCTAAGGAGATCGAGGTCTGCGATATGATCAAGAGCGGTTTTTCCGGCAAAGATATCGCGGGAATGTTGAATATTTCCCTTCTTACGGTCAATAAGCACCGCAGGAATATACGGAATAAATTCGGTATTTCGAATAAAGATGTAAATCTAACCTCTTTTTTAAGAAGCCTTTAGCATGTTTTTAATCCATTTGAAATAGTGAGTATTTCGTATGCTCATTATCTACTTATATAATTCTTATTGCCAACCAGTTCAAAACATTGTATTCTAATACCCGTGATGAATAAGGTTTCATTGTAGTATAGCGCCGAGGGGTATGAATAACAGCTATGGCGTACTTCTTCCCTCGGCGTTTACCCCGTTAGAGGACTTTGTCCTCTAACGGGGTTTATCTTTGTGGGGCGGGTCAACATATGAACCGTCCCTTTTTTAATGATAAAGGGAAGCATAAAATATTTTCATAACTGCTGAAAATAGCCGGCTGGTTTGCCTGCCGGCAAAGAAGTTATCGTCGGGCGATTTGTGCGAAGTGATTTTCTTGTTTAAAATAATCCATTTTTGAACAGGAAGTGGTATAATCATTACAACCGGTAACGTTTACCGTAAAAATGAAGTTCCACGGACTAAAACCCATGGTTTCATAAAGCCGAATACTGAGCGGCCATTATACAGCCGCCTCTTACGGAGGGGCGGTTTTTGGGCCGCGGATAGAAAGGCGCGGATATGAAATTACAAACAAGTTTATCTCTTTTTTTAGTATCATTCCTTCTCTTGTTTGTTGCCATGTATTTTAATTATAACACCCTGGAAAATGAAAAACTTTCGGTCATTATCCAGGAATCATACAAGGAAAAACTGATCAGTAACGATAAGATCATGGCGCTTAAGGACGCGCGGCTTAAGGTATTCGTGCTGGACTATGGCTGCTGGGATGAAATAGTGAACTTCATCCGGGAGCCCGACGATGCCTGGGCGCAGCAAAATATAGAAGGGGGGCTTTCGATATTCGACGCGAACGCGGCCTGGGTCTACCGGCTTGATTCGTCTCTGGCGTATTCCGCGAACAATTTTAAGAAAGAAATGGGGTTGAAAGAATTACCGATACCCAAAGAAGCTTTTAAGAAACTGTTCGCGGAAAAAAAGATCTGCAGTTTCTTTGTCGAGTTGGATGAAGGATTCCTGTTTATCTATGGTTCCACGATCCATCCCGGCTTCGACCGGGAAAGAAAAACACCCCCGCAGGGATATTTTTTCGCCGGACGGTTATGGGATAAAGCGTATACCGACGACCTTTCCGCCTTGCTGGCAGGCAATATCCTGATTACCCGGAACGCGCGCAAGGCGAAATTGCTGTCTCTCCCTGAATTAAAGAACGCCGTAACTATTTTTACCAAACCGCTGCGCAGTTGGGAAGGCAAACCTATCGGGTTTATCAATTACCGGGTGCGTTTTCCGTTGATTTCCAATTATTTCCGTTTATCGAAGGATACCGTGGTGGCGCTCGTTATTTTTATGGTGTCCATATTATTCATTCTGCTTATTTTTATCTATTATTATATCGGTAAACCGATACGGATGATCTCCCAGTCGTTGGATAAGGAGAATCCCCGTTACATCGATGTCTTAAAAATGAAGAAGGATGAATTCGGGGATATTGCCCGGCTGATCGCGAGTTTTTTTGTCCAGAAGGCCGAATTGGAAAGCGAAAACGCGGAACGCAAGAAAATGATAGATATGCTGGACGATGCCCAGAGGAAATACCATAGTTTTTTTGAAAGCAGCCGCGACGGATACTCGATGGTTGATATGCGGGGTTTTATAATCGAAACCAACGTTGCTTTCAAGCAAATGCTCGGGTTTACCGACGCGGAGCTTTTCCTGAAAACATACTTGGATATAACACCGGAAAAATGGCGCGCCGCGGAGAAAAAGATTATAGATGAACAGGTCCGTGTGCGCGGGTTCTCCGAAGTTTATGAGAAAGAATGCATCCGGAAGGACGGCTCGATTTTTCCTGTAAATCTCAGGACGTATCTTATGAGGGATAAGGACGGGAATCCGGTGGGGATGTGGTCTTTTATCCGGGATATCAGTGAGAGTAAAAAGATGGAAGAGGATTTGAAAGAGAAAGTCCTCGATCTGGAGAATTTTCATAAGTTTGCGGTCGGCAGGGAAATGAAGATGATAGAGCTTAAAAGGAAGATCGAAGAGCTTGAAAAGGAGAAATAGGAAGTATACTCGGATTGCTGATAGCGGTTCCCGCGCATATACTTGTCCGCCATCGGGATTATTGCTGCGCGGGTCCCGGACTTTTGTCGGGATTGCCTCCGGGATATCGGTTATGTTTTTTTTATTCGTTCGGCGCTGAAAACACCTGCGGAGGAATGATTGATAAAAAATATTTGTTTTGTGGTATAATAAAGAATAGAAATATCTATGCGCGGTAATATTCCCCCCCCCCGTTAGAGAAATCCGCCGGCTTTAATCGGTGGGCTGCCGGTTTATCCGCCTTCGCGCAGAAAACCCCGTGTGTAAACACGCAGATGTCCGCCATAAAACCCGGCGTGATCTCGCCACGACAAAGTCGTGGCGGAAATGCGTGAATGCTGCGCTCCGGCGGGATGTTTATCCGTGCTCATGAAGGCGGACCTCGCCGACCCTCGGCCTTGCCGAGAGGCAGGCGCGAAGCGGCGGCGGGTTTTCAGGGGACCACGGCTGTAAAGCCGCGAGGTTCCATATGCTGACGGTAGTTTAATGCCGCCGTAAGCGAAAACCGTTAGGGGTCAAAGTTTTCTAACGGGGTTTATCGGTGAGTCCGTATTTTCATTGATTCCGGGAGCGATGAGTGGGCTAAGGGTCCCCGGATGTATTTTACAGGTCAATGACAGGAAAGAGGAAAAATACTGCCGGGTATGTTTCCTGCCCGCGGTGAAGGTTAACAGGATAATAATGAGCGAAGTTGAAATGTAAAAGGAGTTCTTATGTTTGATGCGGCAAAAAAAAGGCGGTTTTTGAGGATTGTGATTCCGGCGTTCCCTGCGTTCAATATTTATTCGAGCATCGCCAAGACTACGACTGCGCTGGGGCCGGTATGCGTGGCCAGTGTGGTCAATGAAATGGGGGGATGGGATGTTGAGGTCATTGATGAGAATAATCTCCGCCTGTACGGCCCCCGGCGTGACGGCGGCGCGGATCATGAATTTTTGCAGAACCTTCGGCCGGCGGATGTGGTGGGGTTATACGGCGGTTTGACCAGTACTGTCCCGCGGCTTTACGAGATCGCCCGGTATTATAAGGAAAAGGGCGTGGTGGTCGTTGCCGGCGGGCATCATTTTCTGGGGGAGAATATCGGCGAGGCCCTGCGTTCGGGGATCGATTATGTGGTTATCGGCGAGGCTGAAGAGACATTCCAGGAGCTTTTGACCGCGTTGAAAGAAAAAAAAGATGTGAGCGGGATCAAAGGGATAGCCTTTTTGAAGAACGGACAGGTTGTGCTTACGCCGGAGCGCAAGCCTATCCTGGATTTTGATAAGTATCCCCTGCCGGATTTTTCCCTGGTGCGTTACGCGATGATTAAGCTTTACCCTGTGGGCAGGATACGCGGATGCGGAATGGATTGCGAATTCTGCACGGTCAAGGGAAAACCGCGGTGCGCTTCTCCCGAGCGTTTGCTTGAAAGTATCCGCCAGCTTCTGGAAACCCGGGATGCGCGGCATTTTTTTATCGTTGACGACCTTTTCGGGCAGCAGAGGGATGAGACTATCCGTTTCTGTAAGATGCTCCGGGATTATCAGAATAACACCCGCCGGAGGCTTGATCTTACCTGTCAGATCAGGCTGGATAAGGCGCAGGACTCCGAACTGTTGACTGTTATGCGCCAGGCGGGTATTAACGCTGTTGCTATCGGTTTCGAGTCGCCGATAAAGGAAGAATTGGAGGCGATGAAAAAGCACGTTAAACCCGAAGATATGATCGCGCTGGCACGCTCATTTCATAAATTCGGTTTTCTGGTGCACGGGATGTTTATATTCGGATATCCTCTTAAGGAGGGAACGGGGTTTTCCATGACCGCCAAAGAGAGAATAAAACGGTACCGGGATTTTGTGAAGAAAGCACGGATCGATACCCTGCAGGTTTTACTCCCTATTCCTTTGCCCGGGACTGAACTGCGGCACAGGCTGCAGCAGCAGAACAGGGTATATTCTATTCAGGATGTGGGATGGGAGTATTATGACGGGAATTTCCCTTTATTCGAGCCCGATAAACCGCTTACCGCCGAGGAGATGCAAAATTCCCTGCGCAGGATCATGGGGAAGTTTTATCAGTTCAGGTACATGTTCATGCTGGGTTTTCATATAATTTCTTTCCCGGCTCTGGTTTTCTTTCTGCATAACATACGGTTGGGCTGGCGGCAGTGGTATCGCCCATGGCGTAATAGCCTGCTTCGGTTCGGCGGATGGTTTATTTTCAAGGGATGGACCGTGGAGTTCAATAAAGGGGTGTTTTCCCGGAAATTGAAAGACGCCCGGGATAACCTGAAGAAAAAGCCCCGGAAGGAATGAAAAAGTGCCCGTTTTGCGCTGAATGGATACAGGATGAAGCGGTCAAATGCAGGTTTTGCGGAGAGTTCCCGGATAAACAACCGCAACAGCGTGAACCCTGGTATTTCCGTACTTCCGTGATCATCATCGCTTTTGTTGCCGTCGGCCCGCTGGCACTGCCGTTAGTCTGGAAACATCCCCGTTACAGCCTTCAGACTAAATTAGTTGTCACTTTTCTTGTGCTCCTGCTTACTTTTATTTCCGTGGTTATGACGGTCAAGGCGGTCCGTTTCCTTACCGGATATTATAAGATATTTTTTTGAAGCCGGGCGGTGAAAAATGTTTGTCCGGGAATAAATACCCGCTTTTTAAAGAAAAAACCGTTATATCGTTTTGATATAACGGTTTTTCTTTATCGGGATATTCCCGGGTAAGATATTTATGATAGTTTGGTGACGTTGGTCGCCTGTTCTCCTTTTGGGCCTTGAGTCACGTCGAATTCGACTTCCTGGCCTTCCGCTAAGGTCCTGTAGCCATCCCCTTTGATCGCTGTATGATGCACAAATATATCTTTGCCGTCTTCGCTGGTGACGAATCCATATCCCTTTTGATTGCTGAACCACTTCACTTTACCTTTTGCCATTTGTTACCGTTCACCTCCTTTAGGAACCACGCTGGTATTTCTGTTTTTCGTAAAAAAACCGTAAAGCACACTAGAGTTCCTGCCTTACGGTCTGTGAATTTCTAATGTCTTTACCTCTTTTAAATCAAACAGTTATATTCTAACAATTTTTTTATTTTTGTCAATTATTTTTTGATTTCCCGTCTTATTTTGATTGCAGTGTCTCCGTTTTCTGTTATAATAATTAAGTTCTAAGATAAACATGACCGGGATTCCGGGGATAAAGACGATAAACCGCAGGATAGGGTATGGTATTATTCCGTTGGAACTATACCGCCGGGCTTAGACAATCGGGGTTTCTAACGGAGTGCACAGAGGAGTGTGTCTTATGATTGAACGCTACAGTCTTCCCGCAATGTCGGCCATCTGGCAGGAGAAAAATAAATTCCGTATTATGCTGGATATCGAAATCCTGACCGCGGAAGCGCAGGCAAAACTCAAGATCATACCTGCTTCGGCGGCAGTACGGATACGGAGAAAGGCCGGATTCAACCTCACCCGGATCAGGAAAATCGAGGAGAAGACCCAGCATGATGTGGTGGCTTTTGTAGCCGATGTTTCCCGGAGTATCGGAACGGATGCCCAGTATTTGCATAGAGGGTTGACTTCTTCCGATGTGCTGGATACGACATTGGGAGTACAATTGCGGCAGGCCGCGGATATACTGATAGAGGATTTGCGTATGCTGCGGGATGCCCTGGCCGTCAAAGCCAGGAGGTATAAGGATTCGGTATGCATGGGCAGGACTCACGGGGTGCACGCGGAACCGGTGACTTTCGGCCTGAAACTGGCGTTGTGGTATGACGAAACCGGAAGGAATCTGGAACGCCTTAAGCGGGCACGGGAAGCGGTTTCGGTGGGTAAACTATCCGGGGCGGTGGGCACGTATTCGAATATCGATCCCCGCGTGGAGTCTTATGTCTGCGGTAAGCTGGGGCTTAAACCGGCGCATATTTCCACGCAGATAATCCAGCGTGATGTATACGCCGAATATATGAATACGCTGGCGTTGGCCGGCGCCTCCCTGGAAAAGTTCGCCACCGAGATACGACATTTGCAAAAGACCGAGGTATTGGAAGCGGAAGAGCCTTTTGGAAAAGGGCAGAAAGGTTCTTCTGCCATGCCGCATAAGCGTAATCCGGTCATCTGCGAGCGTATCTGCGGGTTGTCCCGTTTGTTAAGGGGTAATGCCCTGGCGGCGATGGAGAATGTGGCTTTGTGGCATGAACGCGATATCAGCCATTCTTCCGTCGAACGCGTGATCCTGCCGGATTCCACTCTGGCCCTGGATTATATGCTGTGTAAGTTTATACATGTGGTCGAAGGCATGAATGTGTATCCTACCGCCATGATGGCGAATCTTATAAAGACCAAAGGGCTGATTTTTTCCCAGCGGGTGCTTATAGCGCTTATGGCGAAAGGATTGAGCAGGCCCGAGGCGTATGATCTGGTACAGCGCTGTGCCATGAAAACATGGTCGGGAGGGGTTGATTTCAGAAGCGAGCTTTTGATGGATAAAGATGTCATCCGGCACATAGCGGCGCAGGAACTGGACAGGCTTTTCGATTTGAATTATTACCTTCGTAACGTGAACACCATTTTCCGTAAAGTCGGCCTTAGCGGTAAATAAAAATGTTCTCAAATTCCTTATATGTGGCGAATTGAAGTAAGTGAAAAAAAAGGCGTCTTCGATGCCGTGGGCGAGGGTGTCAAAAAGGATATTCTGGACTTGGGGATTTCCGGGGTCCGCGATGTCAGGTTTATTCTGGTGTATTTTATCGACGGGGACCTAAGTAAGAGGGAAATAACCGCCGTTTGTGAGAAACTGCTGGTGGATACGATCTCACAGTCATATCGTGTTAACCCGCCGGTCCGTAACCGCGCCGGAGCGCGCGAAGCAGTGGTGGAAGTCGCGTACAATCCCGGGGTCATGGACCCGGTTGAACAATCCGCTTTAAAGGGTATCCGGGATATAGGGATTGCCAAAAAGGTTTCCCTGAAGACCGCAAAAAAATATCTCCTTTCCGGGAAGTTTTCTCCGTTCCAGCTTAAGACCATAACCGAAAAACTGCTTTATAATAAACTCATCCAGCATATTGTTACTGCTTCCGTTGAAGATATCCGTGTTCTGGAAGGGGCGGAATACCAATTCCGGCCGGTTACCGTAGATTTGCTTGGGGCTTCCGACAGGCGTTTGAAGGATATAAGTGTTCAAGGCCAGCTCTTTCTGAATCTGGATGAAATGAGGCAGATCCGTGGTTATTTCAAGAATTTGAAGCGCAACCCTACGGATTGTGAACTTGAGATTATCGCGCAGACATGGTCCGAGCATTGCTGGCATAAAACTTTCAGAGGCAGGATTAATTATACTGAACGGCCGTCCGGAAAATCCCCCGCAGGGGCCGCCTCGAAACCGAAGCTTATCAATAATCTTCTGAAATCGACGATAATGAAGGCCACCAATGAATTGAACAAATCCTGGTGTGTTTCGGTTTTTCAGGATAATTCCGGGGTTATCAAGTTTGACGATACTCATAATGTATGTTTCAAGGTCGAAACCCATAATCATCCTTCGGCGCTGGAGCCTTTTGGCGGCGCCAATACCGGCATCGGCGGGGTTATTCGTGATCCTCTGGGGACCGGGATGGGGGCTAAACCGTTTTTGAATACCGATGTTTTTTGTTTCGGACCTCCGGATTATCCTTTTGAACAATTGCCTCCGGGGTGCCTTCATCCGAAACGTGTCATGAAAGGTGTGGTTTCGGGAGTGCGGGATTACGGGTATAAGATGGGGGTTCCTACCGTTAACGGCGCGGTTTTGTTCCACGAGCGTTTTGTATGCAATCCGCTGGTGTACTGCGGGACTGCCGGTATCATGCCCGCGGACCAGTCTTTTAAACATCCGAGAAAAGGGGATCTGGTCGTGGTGGCGGGCGGCAGGACGGGCAGGGACGGGATACACGGAGCCACCTTTTCTTCCGGGGAGTTGACCCATGAGTCGGAAAAAGTTTCCAGCGGCGCGGTGCAGATAGGAAATCCCATTCAGGAAAAGAAAACCGTGGATGCTGTCCTTCAGGCACGGGACAGGGGTTTATATAATGCCATTACCGATTGCGGTGCGGGGGGGTTATCCTCCGCGGTAGGAGAAATGGGGCAGTCCCTGGGAGCGCGCGTGGACCTGGAAAAAGTGCCTTTGAAATACCGAGGCCTTTCTTATGAAGAAATATGGATTTCGGAATCCCAGGAACGTATGGTTCTGGCGGTACCTCCCGGAAAACTGGCCGCGTTACAGGAAATATTCAGGCAGGAAAACGCCGAAGCGGTTGCTATCGGTGAATTTACCGGCACCGGGAGGCTGGAGTTGTATTATGAAGGCACCCGTGTCTGCGACCTGGATATGGAATTTCTGCATGAAGGGCTTCCCCGGACGGAGAAAAAGGCCGTATTTACTTTTCCCCGGCACCGGGAACCGGAATTTCCCTGTCCTTCTGATCTGACCGCCTCTGTTTTAAAGTTATTGTCCCATTATGATGTCTGTTCCAAGGAATGGATAATCCGTCAGTATGATCATGAGGTGCAGGGTGGTTCGATTATTAAGCCTTTGACCGGTATTGCCAATGACGGCCCTTCGGATGCTTCGGTGGTAAAGCCGCTTTTGTATTCCCGGCGGGGGGTTATTGTTTCCAACGGGATAAATTTCAGGTATGGTTTTATAGATCCTTACTGGATGGCGGCCTCATGTATAGACGAAGCTCTGCGCCAGGTCATCGCGGTCGGAGGTTCGCTGGAACGGACCGCTATTCTGGATAATTTCTGCTGGGGGAATCCCGATAAGCCTGATCGTCTGGGCGGTCTGGTACGGGCTGCGCTGGGGTGTTATGACGCGGCAAAAGGTTTTGGCGTGCCGTTTATTTCCGGCAAGGACAGTATGTATAACGAATTTACCGTGAACAACCGGTCCCTGGCTATTCCCGGCACACTGTTGATTTCGGCTATTTCGGTCATCTCCGATGTGAGCAAGGCGGTGTCCATGGATGCCAAGCATGAAGGGGATTTGATATATATCGTCGGCGAGACCTTCGATGAACTGGGGGCTTCGCTTTATTTCGACGCCGGTAACTCCGTGGGGAACTACGTTCCCCGGGTATCTTTCGGTAAAGCGCGCCGGACGTTCGACGCCTTGAGCAAGGCGTCCTCCCGCGGGCTTGTCAGGGCCATGCACGATTGTTCGGAGGGCGGTATCGGAGTGAGCGCGGCGGAAATGGCCTTTGCCGGAGGGCTGGGTATGGAGCTTTTTCTTTCCGAAGTTCCCCGTAAACAGCGGTACGGCGGGAAATGGAATACCCGTGGCGAGAGGAATGATTTTGTTTTATTCTCGGAATCGAATTCCCGTTTTGTGGCGGAAGTTGCCAAGCGCGATCAAAAAGCGTTTGAGAAAGCTTTACGGGGTGTCCCGTTCGCCCTGGCAGGATGTTTATCGGCTGACCGGGAATTCAAGGTGTATGGTTTGGACGGTAAGGTATGCGTGAGGACGGGCATTGACGCGTTGAAGCGGGCATGGAAGGAGCCTTTGCAATGGTGAAGAAAAATTCGTGCGGTAAGAGGATACAGGCAGGAGATGATTTCACCAGGGAAGATACCTGGCGCATATTCCGCATCATGGCGGAATTTGTCGAAGGTTTCGAGATGCTTTCCCGGGTCGGCGCGGCTGTTTCTATTTTTGGTTCTTCGCGCATTAAACCGGATAATGTGTATTATAGAAAAACGGAACGTACCGCGTTCCTGCTGGCGAAAGAGGGGTACGCGGTTATTACCGGCGGCGGCCCGGGTATAATGGAGGCGGCTAATAAAGGGACGCAGGCGGCCGGCGGGCGTTCCATAGGATTGAATATCCAGCTTCCGATGGAGCAGGACCCGAACCCGTATATCGATACTCTTATAGAGTTCCATTATTTTTTCTGCCGTAAAGTAATGTTTGTGAAATACGCCAAGGCCTTTGTGATCATGCCCGGCGGGTACGGCACTATGGATGAATTATTCGAGTCGTTGAACCTTATCCAGACCTGTCGCATCAACCGGTTCCCGGTCGTCATGCTGGGAAAGCAGTACTGGGGCGGCCTGATAGACTGGATGAAGAAAAGCGTTTTTGAGAAAAGATGTATCTCTCCGGAAGACCTCGATATCTTCAGTGTGGTCGATGAGCCGGAGGAGGTTATAATGAGGATCAGAGAATTCTACGGGAAGTCGAGAGAGGGTAAAAGATAGTAATGTAAAAATCAAAATCTAAAAACCCGGTTTTGTTATTTGGCCATTCGGCATTTGTGCTTTGAATTAATTTTACCGTTTGAATTCCGGCATTTGGATCTAAAAGTATTGGGAATATATGAGAAATAAACCTAAAGTTCTTGTGTTGCGGACGGCCGGCACCAATTGCGATATGGAAACCGCGTTTGCTTTCGAAACGGTAGGCGCGGCTCCAGATCTGGCGCATATTAATCAGATTATCGCCGGGAAAAAACATCTCCGGGATTACGAGATACTCGTTCTGTCCGGAGGGTTCTCCTATGGCGACGATATCGGCGCCGGAAAAATCCTGGCCAATGAGATGCGTTTCAGGCTCAAAGACCGGATAAAGGATTTCCTTCGGGAAGGCAGGCTTATTATCGGGATTTGCAACGGTTTCCAGATACTGGTAAAAAGCGGTTTTCTTCCCGGGAATGGGGCGTTGAGGCAGGAAGTGAGCCTTATCATGAACGATTCGGGTAAGTTTGAGGACAGGTGGGTGTATTTAGTCGATAGTTCACAGATAACAGATGACAGAAAAGTGCCGAAATGCGTTTGGGTTCGGGATATGCCTCGGGTGATATACTTGCCGGTGGCGCACGGAGAAGGAAAGTTCGTTGCCGCGGATGCAAAAATACTGGAACGATTGAGGAAAAACGGGCAGATAGTTTTTCAATATTGTGATGCCGGGGGATGCCCTGCCGGATACCCGGAAAATCCCAAT
>JAQTZX010000151.1 GCA_028687525.1 Candidatus Omnitrophota bacterium | reverse complement strand
TCCCCAGGCCCACATCGAGTTTTTCCGTAAAAAATGCATTGTCACCGCTTCCCTCTATAAAGGTGAAGGAAGCACCTTCCGCTGGGAAGGTGAATATGAAGGTTCCATGAACTGCGCGGGCACTCTGAACACCGCGCTGGGAGTGCTTGCCGATTTCAAACCCAAGCTCACCGATAAAGAGCGGAACATCAAAGACATTTTCCTTGCCAATACCGACCCGGACATACAGTCCGCATTGCTGGATAAAATGCGCGCGCCGCGCCTGGTGGTCATGGATAGCATGAATTACTGGATCGTTAATAAACGGGAATCCTTGATGCGCGTCCTGAAACGGGTGGATATCTTTGTGGCCAACGAAGAGGAGGCAAAGAGCCTTACCGGTGAGACCAACCTGCTTAAGGCGGCAAAACACCTGCGTTCTTTCGGCCCGCGAATGATCCTGATAAAAAAAGGCGAACACGGTTCGTTCCTGTATTCCGCTAAATTCATGATCTGCCTGCCGGCTTTCCCGCTTGAAAAAGTGATCGATCCCACCGGCGCCGGCGATACCTTTGCTGGTGGTTTTATGGGATATCTTGCCAAGGCCGGAAAGCTTAGTCAGGAAGTTTTGAAAAAAGCTATCGCGTACGGGACGGTGGCGGCGTCTTTTAACGTCGAAGACTTCGGCGTGGACCGGACCGCCGCGTTGACCGCCGGCGACCTGCGGAAACGGCTGGCGTTGTTCGGGAAAACGGTGTGTTTCTAAGTGCCGAGATGACTGAGAAAAAAGCGTTCACCCTCATTGAGCTTATCGTGGTCATCGCCATCATTGCGGTGTTGTCCGCGATCATCGCACCCAGCGCTTTTAAAGCGATCGAAAAATCGAAAATAAGCGCCTGCGTATCCGACCTGAAAGCCATTAAAACGGCGGCATTGTCTTTTTACGCGGATACCGGAACGCTTCCCTGCACGAAATCCGGGGGATGGGGGCAGGATCCGGGTTTCACCAAAGCGATCACCCCCGCCAACTGCTGGGCGAATGAAGGAGGCTGTGCGGACGGATGCACCAATATCTTGGGTTGGGACGGCCCGTACCTGGAAAAATGGAAGAGGAGCCCGTGGGGAGCTGGCGGCGGAGGGATGTACGATTGGGAACGGTGGGTTAATTACAGCCCCCGCAATGTGGGGGTTACCTGTTCTCTTTCAGGAGTCGTAACGCTTGAATCATACGGAGCCGTACCGCAGCCGTCTTTACAAAAAATAGACGGCGTTCTGGATAACGGTAATCTGGCGGACGGGTACGTTTTTGTCGAAGGCGACGTGAGCAATCCCAATTATTTGCAGGTTATGGTAACCTGTCATTGAACCGGTTTCTACAAAAGAGGAGATACAATGATAGAAGAGAAGATATTGAACGATTACAAGGAAGCGATGAAAAGCCGGGACAGCCTTAAAAGCACCACCTTGAGTTCCCTTCGCGCCAAATTCAGTTATGAAGCCATCGAGAAGAAGAAAGAGCGTCTCGAAGACAGCGATTGCGTCGCGGTAATTAAACGGGTGATAAAACAGCACCGGGATTCCATCGAACAGTTCACCAAAGGCAATCGCCTTGACCTGGCTGAAAAAGAGAAACAGGAAATGGGAGTTTTGAAGGTATATCTCCCGCCGGAAATGCCGGCAGATGAGATCGGGAAACTTATCGAGGAAGCGGTTGTCTCTACCGGCGCGCAGGGGATGAGGGATATGGGTAAGGTGATCAAAGAGGTGAAGGCTAAAGCCGGCGATAGCGCGGACGGTAAGGTGATCAGCGACCTGGTAAAAGAGAGGTTATCAAAAATATAACGGATACATTTTTTTGCTTGCTTTTTTTGTCCAGAGTATTACAATGAGTTTAAATTATAAAAAGAACGGGAAATCGAACAATCAAATAAATAGTTTTCCAAACCCTATCAATTGAAAGGAGCGGGGCAAATGAGAATGATTTTGTGTGTGGCGTTAGCGCTGAGTGTGGGGTTATGCGTATTCGGGTGCCAGAAAAAACAACAATCTCTGGAAGAAATGCAGCAGCCTATGTCTCCCGAGGATTTAAACAGGCTTTCCAGCCAGCCCGCAGCTCCTTCCCCCGTGCCTGTTGAGCCCGGCATTATGAACTCCGTTTCTTCAGATCCATTTACCCCGGGAACGATCGTAACCGCTACCGGCGATCTTGCGGCAGAACAGAAACTTGAACCCCTGCCGCCTTCCGGTCCGTTCAAGCCCTCGGACAGAGAGATCCAAACCGCTTTGAAGAACGCCGGTTATTATACCGGATCCATAGACGGTAAGATCGGCCCCAGAAGTAAAAAGGCGATCGAGGATTTTCAGAAAGCCAGCGGCCTTAAAGCAGACGGTAAAGTCGGCCCCAAGACCTGGGGAGCGCTTAGCAGATACCTGAATCCCGTTTCTGCGGCTGATGCTTCTGTCTCCGGTAATACCGCGGAGGTCCCGATAGACACAGGCAGGTAGTCCGGTGGCGGCACTGTTCGTGCGAAGAACAAGGGTAATTATTGTTTCCGTATTCGCCGGTGTTTGTTTGTTTCTCCCGTTTTGGGCATTCGCGCAAAATCGTCCCTGGTCTAATACCGCGCCCGTTATAGTCAGGATCATTCCGGGTGACGGAACGGTTTTTATTGCCGGGGCGAAAGTCCCTGTCCATATCATTGCTTATGACGCGAACCGGGACAGACTCCAGTACAGGTTTTCCATAGGCGGAGTGATCAAACGCTCCTGGTCGTCATCAAGCACGTATTACTGGCAGTCTTCCGTTTCCGATACCGGAACCGTGAGTATCTTTTGTGAAGCCCGTGACCGCCGGGGAGGCTCGGCCCAGAAGTCCGCCGTTTTTACTTTCCTTAACCCCGCCCCTGAAGAAGTATTGCAGAAAGTATCCGATAATTATTACCGCATACGTGATTTCAAGGCCGATACCCTGTATTCATCGACTTTAAACGGTAAATCTTTCGGTGATACCCAGAACTGCCGTTATTTTTTCATGGCCGCAGATAAAGAAAAGATTGAGACCTTTTCCAATTCAAGCCGTTCGGTGAAGACCGAAGTCATTATAACCAATGGTTCTCAAGTATACCTGGTCGATCCGCAGAATAAGACCAAAGAAGAGGTGAGTCTTATGGACTCGGAAGGGATCAATGCCGGAGAGATTGATTATATGGATATTTATTATAATCAGCCCCGGTTTCTCTCCAACCATAGTGTCGGCAGGGTGGACGCGGAAACTAATTTTAACGCCAAACTGATCTGTGTGGAAGCTGTTCCCCTGCAGGAGAAAGGTTTATATTCCAAACTGCGGCTATACATTGACTATAACAAGGGGATTCTTGCCAAGACTTGCTTGTATACCGGTGACGCGTTGACGCAGACCGTCGAGGTCGGCGAATCCAGGCGGATGCCCGGAGGTGAATGGGTACCGGTGAAAATCAGCAAGATCCCCGCCTTGAGTTCCGGCCGGCTGGTCAGCACCATGGTCTATTCGAACATACAGATAAACCCCGGATTGAACCGGGATGAGTTCGATCCGGATAAACAATATTAACGGGAGGTGTCCCGCGTTACCGCATGACCAACACAAGGATGTTATTGTGAAGATACGTCCCCCCGGTACGGCCAAGGGTTTCCTTCTATTTCTGCTGTTTTTTTCGTTTGTCCTCTCTCCGATGTTCCCGCATCCGGCGCTTGCCGAAAGAAAACCGGAACTTTCAGATATGATCAGCTACTGGTCCCCCCAGTGGCTCAATAATGAGCGCATCATTTACATTAAATGGATAGAGCATAAAAAATACCGGTATGGTTTTATCTTCGATATTTCCAATAGCGGAACTCTTCATCTGGGGGAGGATTATCAGGTTTGTACCGCCGACTTAGACGGAGGGAATGAGAAAGTGATCCGCACTTTTTCCGTGCGCAGGAACAGGCAGAAGATTACCG
>JAQTZX010000150.1 GCA_028687525.1 Candidatus Omnitrophota bacterium | reverse complement strand
AAAGATCCGAAATCAAAATCACAGGAGCGGCAGGGCTCGAACCTGCAGTCACGGTTTTGGAGACCGTTGGTTTGCCATTAACCGACGCTCCTATCATGAAAATTACCGCTTTGCATTTTCACCCTTCAAAACCGCCGTTACAGAAACTTTGATTACTTGATTTCCTTATGCGGCGTATGCTTGCGACAGGGCCTGCAGAACTTTTTCAATTCCAGCTTGTCCTGATGTTTCTTCTTATTCTTCGTGGTCGAATAATTTCTATTTTTGCAGGCCGTACACTCTAACGTTATAATCTCGCGCATATTTTATTTATTGTCTAAGGGGTTATTCTGGTTCCGGTTTACCCCAAGCTGGAGACGGGAATTGAACCCGTGACCCCGTCCTTACCAAGGACGTGCTCTACCGACTGAGCTACTCCAGCAACAGGATTATTGGGTATTCTCTGTTTCCTGTGCTGTTTATCCTTTTAATTTTTCCTGCAACCATCGGTACAGTGAGGAATTCGCCATCCGGGGCCGGAATACTAAAGAAGGCATCGTGGATAATTCCGCAAATGATAAAAAAAAACCCGCAAAGAATTTTAATAAATTCTTCCTGATATCACGAAAATTATACTGGGATTACAAAGGAGAAAAGTATATAATGAATTCGATGTTTTGTCAAATGTTTTTTTTAAAATTTTTTCCGAGGCAAATCAGAAAAAGAAAACTGCTCATTTTTAAAAGTATAATAATCAGGCAGGCTCCGGCAAAACCGACGAGCGGCAGGACAATAACTCCGCCGATCATCCCCGCAAACCACCCTCCCAAAAGATCAGCCCCACACAGTATCCCGGCTGTTCGCCCGGGACCGCCCGCGCCTCTCTCCCGGTATAAACCTCCCGCCAAAGGAAAAGCGAGCCCGGTAAGAAATCCGGGAATAAAGAACAAGCACGTAAAAACCCATTGACCGGAGTTTTGCAGCCACATGTCCGCCGCCACGGCAAAAAACGCGGTGAACACGATTATCAGGATCTCAACCGCTATAAAAAACCGCGGGTCCGTTTTAAACCGTTTAACCATACTGGGAACCAGCATCCCGCCTGCGGCGATCCCGGCCATAAAAAAACTTATGAGCAGGCCGATCTTATAATAAAGATATCCGTGCGCAGACTGAAAAATGAATATCAGCATCAGATTAACAAGCATGCTGAAAAAACCGGTGGTCAGAATGCTGTAAATAAGAGCGAAATTGATACCCCGGGCTCCTTTCCGGCACAACACCCAGCATCCTCCGGCCGCGAACAAAAGAAAAACTGCGATACCCGCGGATTGCATGCCGGTATTCGTGAAAAACGGCAAGGCCCGTATCAAAGGATCCGAAAACTGTTTGTTCCAAAAAAGCATCATATGATACACCGCCCGTGGCCTGGAATCGCGGTTCGGCAGAACGGAAGACCCGGCGGACAGCCGGATAAACCACTCCTCTTTCCGCCTGTCCAGCCGGGCACCGAGATAGTCCTGCGTCAACAAAACCGTCTCTATATTTCGCTGCCGCAGTCTCCCGGCCAGGCAAGCGGCGTCTTGAACGCGTATATCCGGATTTTCGGAAGCCAGATACATATTTACTTCTCCGGGAATAACGCGCACGAAACCGAATACGTTCTCCGCGGCCCGGTACACGCTCACATTCACATCTCTCAATTCCTTGCCCATGTACGTAGATGAACCTGGCAGGCAAAAAGCCAGCACTCCGTTCTTTGTGAGCTTTTGTTTAGCCTCGGAGAAAAACTCCCGGGTAAAAACACGGTTAACGGCCAGATCAGACGGCTGAGGATAAAGAACAAGTATAACATCATACCTGCGGGAGGTATTTCTCACAAAAAATCTGCCGTCGGTATTGATAATGCAGACCCGCGCGTCTTGCAGTTCTCTCTGCGTTACGGAAGTGGGGAATTTTTTAAGCATTCCGGTTACCTGCGGATCCAATTGAACATACTCCACGCGCCTTACCGGATGGCGCAGAATCTGCTCCACGGTCCCTCCCGCTCCGCCGCCTATCACCAGAATATCCGCGGGAGAATCCGAGAACAACAACGGGATAGTCCCGAATTCCCCGGAAAAAACGGTATCCGGATATGGAACGGTAATAAACGGAAGGCCGTTATAGTAAAAAGTATACTGCAGTTCCTGCCCGGTAACCACGATATTCCCGTACACGGAATTGCGGTAATCGAGAACACGCATGCCTTTCCATTGAGAACGAAGCGAAGAATCATGTAAACGGCCCGGACCGATAAGGACAAGCGCGAAAGAAAATAACAGAACGGCGCCTGCGGCCGTTATTTTATGGATCCGTATGCCCGCGTACCTAAGGAAGAACAAACAGACCGCCATATTTAACAAAGCAAAAAACACCGCAGTCTGGAAAGAAGTAAACCGGGGGATAAAAAACCAGGTGACCGCCAGCCCGCCCAGCATCGTGCCTTTGGTTTCCCAGACATAAGTTTTGCCTATGGCCCGGTCCCCGGGGGCCTGCATACGGCATAAACAGGAGAACAACCCTCCATGACTGAAGGCAACCGGAAAATTAACGGCAAGAGATATAAGGAATACGGGCGTGAGGCCGACGGCTTCGGCAAAAGGGATACCGAGGAAAGCTTTGAAAACCCGGGCCGCGTACAGAGAAAGAATAAACGCGGAAGAAAATAACAACTGCAATAAGAGGAACAAAACCACCGGCGCGGCAGAACTGCGGGAGGACACTATTTTACCTATCAAAAAGGCGCCCAGGGCTTCGCCAAGTATCCAATTTCCCAAAATGATCCCTACAATCAGCTCATTCCCGTAAAAACTAACCAGCAGCTCGCGCAAGATCAAGACCTGCGCGACAATCCCGCCGGCACCGACTATAAGGATGGTAAACGGAAGAAAAACATTCACAAAACAATTGTATCACTCAAAACAGATTATACAAGAGAACAATCCCAAGACAACTAAAAGATGTCTTTTAAAAAGCACGACAAAACAAACGCATGGATACAAGATCACCCGTTCCAATCCACGTGCCCGCACGGGGCGCGACAGTATGGGGGTTAAATTCTCTCGTTATTATAGATACCCCCGCCTTTACCAGATTGGGTCAAATCAATCTGTTACAGGCGGGGAACTCCCGCTGGCTTAGAAAACAAGCAGAAAGTATGGGGTCGCGTCTTTACAGTTGACACAGCCTTCTTCTCAACAGTAAAGAGTAAAGACGCGACCCTCCTTATTCCGTACGAAACGCAATTGGCCACACAGTTCGTTACTGGAATTATACTAGTTTCATCTCAAGTATCCGGTCGACTCGAAATACACGATCTTCGCCGCGTTTCAGGCATAGGGCATCAACTCCGATGAAAGACTTGCCCTGGTATTCCCGTTCGCCGACACTGAAGGGTTTGATCACGCGGCGGGACTTTTCGTCGTTGGACTTCAGATACACAATCTCCACGGCACGCTTATCTTTAATCGCATTCTCCAGATTCTTCAGTTTTTCCTCGAACGGCATGTCGCGCTCGGACAGGCGGTACTGGTGCAGGGTAAGAAACTCCACGATGCGCCGGTCCATACGGATCTCCCATTTGCGCAGGGGCTTGGTCAGGGATATGCCGTAGAAGGATGTACAGCGGCTCAATGCCACGTACACCTGTCCGTGGGCAAAGGCGCCTTTGCCGGTATCGATAATCACCCGGTCAAAAGTCTTGCCCTGGCTTTTGTGGATGGTTACCGCCCAGGCAAGCTTCAGAGGATACTGGGTAAATAAACCTGCTCTCTGGCTTTCTATGGACAAGGTATCCTCGTTGAAACGAAAATGGAATAACTCCCAGGTATGCGGAAAAATATCCACGATGCCGCCGTCCTGCAGGCGTACGGAAATTTCATCCGACTCTTTCTTCGAGTCATACTCGATATACGCGATTTCCCCCAGAGTGCCATTTACCCATC
>JAQTZX010000149.1 GCA_028687525.1 Candidatus Omnitrophota bacterium | reverse complement strand
CCCACTCCTTTCACGTTCAACGCCGTATGCCCGTCGGTAAGATGCAGCAGAAGATCGAGTTTCAACACCCCGCACAACGTACCGATGCCTTTAATCAATTCCAAGGCATAGTATGAATAAAATATACCTTCATAACGCGGGATCACCAGGGTCACCACATTGGTCTTGCCGGTGGCCAGACGCTGAGCCAGGACAGACGGCTGAAACTTCAGTTTTTTAACGGCTTCCAGGACGCTGTCACGGTTATCCTCTTTGACCGACGGGGATTTATTGATGACGCGCGACACGGTAGAGATAGAAACCCCGGCCGCGCGGGCAACATCTTCGATAGAAATATTCCTGGAGGATTTTTTCCCGGATCGAACCATGTGAATCGGAATATTGAACTGCGGTTATTTAACTTTATCCCCTGATTGGATGGTAGAGGTCTCTTTGCGTATGTCGCACGCCGAATAATTACGGCGCGTTTCCATTACGGATATTTCCCCGATAGGCTGGCCGCCCCGGAAAACCTGGAACACATCGCCTTTTTTGACCCCGGCATTCTCACCCAGATCGATAACGGCAAAATTATTTTCCCGGTCAACGGAAAGCACTTTTCCAAGCACGACGATGGAACCAAGCTGGTCGATATTTTCCCGCGGGCTCACCACGATAGGCGGCAATTCCACGGAATCGGAACTCCCGGAAGACCGGCTCTCGGAAGATTCCGCGGAGGATTGATTCACCGCGTCTTTTTCCACTTCCAATTGCCCCTTTAAGCTGGACATCTTCAACATCTGGTCTTTTAACAACGTCTCCACTTTGGCGAAGCTGTCTTCGAGATTCCTGTTCTTCCCCTGATATTCCACCATTTTCTTCTCAAGGGAGATGTTGCGCTTTCCGAGACTCCTCAACTGCCGGCGCAAAAGGTTGTTTTCACCTTTGACCAGGCTCAAGGTATTCTGAATCTGGAACTTATCATTCTTTTCCCGGACTAAATCCTGGGTAAGAGTGTCTATTGATTTCTGGTTCGAGCCGATATATTCAATCTGGCGTTTCAAATCATCGTTCTGACGGACATAACTGCTCACTTCCAGGTCAAGATCCCCTTTTTCGGTCTGAAGCTGGGCGTTGGAAAGACGAACCTTGTTCAATTCATTCTTAAGCCCTTCCACCTGCAATTCCAGGTCCGCTTTCTTTTTCAATATCCCCGCCCAGTAGGAATCAGCCATGGCATTGACCGCGGACGGCTTCACCAACCCCGCGTCTTCGGATGTAAGCGTCTTGATCTTCTCGGAGAGTTCGTCCCTCTCTTTCTTAACGGTATCAAACTGTTTCTGGAGCTCTCCCTTGGCCGCGGTTATAGCGTTCAGTTCCCCGGTCAGCTTCTCGAAATCCTTCTGGAGCAGGTTTAATTTCGCGTCCAGCCGTTTGTTCTCATCCACCGCCTTTTCTATCTTTTTCTGGAGCGCCGAGTTCTCTTCTTTTAAAACATCCCTTTGCCGTTCAACCTCTTTCTTTGCCCGGAACGTCTGCACATGGACAATAATACTGATAAGCAGGACGGCCGCAATGGCAATAATTATGAATTTTATTTTATTCTGCATTCACTCTCCTTTATATGATAATGATATCATCAGGATTATAACAAATGAGCGAATACTCTCTGCATCACCAGGCTCGCCGTGCCTAAGGCTACCGCATTTTCCCGCAACTGCGCATACACTATTTTAAGGTCCTCGGTTACTTCCCTGAACGCCCAGGACTTAATGGTCGCGGCTACTTCATTCAGGAATTCTTCCCCGGCTTCTTCGAAACCTCCGCCGATAACGATCATTTCCGGGTTCAGCAGGTTGGCGATATAGGCAACCCGTATACCCAGCCGCTTTGCCGCCTTCTGCAACGCCAGGGCGGCGACCGGGTTCTTCAGGCGGGCGGCGGTAAAAACGGTTTTGAGATCGAGGTTAACGATATTGCCTCCGGAGATCTGTGAAAAAACCCGGGCGGCTTCCGCGTCCCTGAAAAGCATGGCTTTCACATCATCAACAATCCCCAGGTCCACCTCCCACCGCTTTAAAAAACATGGATTCCCTGATTCACAACTGAACAGATCATTCTCCTTATAATTATAAATGGAAACCTCTCCCGCGTATCCCCGGGATCCGCGGTAAATATGGCCGTCGATAACAATACCGCAGCCCACGCCGGAAAACATATACACCAGGTTCTTCAATTCCGTCCCCGCCCCCAACCAGTATTCACCGAAACAGGCGGCGGTGGCGTCGTTTTCAATCAATACCGGAAGATTAAATTCGCGTTCGATAAGCTCACGCAGGGGCAGGTCTACCGAGGCATAGGTATAATAATGGTCCATCTTCTGCGGCCAATGAATGGAACCGTCTTGTTTATTGACCAACCCGGCCAATCCTATTCCTATTCCTTTTATACTGCCCGCGTATCCTTTGGAACGCCGGAATATTTCACGGATAATATCAAGCAGGGATTCGGTAACGTCTTTAACGGTGAGTTTGGGCCGTGCGACCTGCGTTTTCGTTATAATATTGCCTTTGAGATCCACCAGCAGTCCGACCATATTCATCAAGTTCAGTCCGGTGCCGATAATATACCCTCCCTGGGGATTCAAGTCCAAAAGGACAGGACGCCGGCCGCCCTCGGATACATCAAGCTCTTTCTCGTATACAAGTTTATGATGTATAAAATCGTCGATGTAGTTAGATACAGTGACCACGTTTATCCCGATCTCCTTGGAAATATCAGGCCTGCTTATCGGACCGCGCCTCCTGAGGATCTCAAGGATATCGATATTGCGGCGTTCTCTCTCGGAAAGATCCTCTTTTCTGAAATCTGCGGGCTGCATGACGAAATCCTTTGTTGGTTAAATTATTACACACTCTCGCATTATTAGTTATTATTTATACTATCAATAATATCACAAGTCAAGTGTTTTTACTATTAAAGTGTCAGTTTAGTTGACTATTATAAAAATGTTGCTATAATTGTCATCTGTGATACCGTGAACTGATATCTGCTAACCAGATTTGCCGGCGTAGCTCAGTTGGTAGAGCAACGGTTTCGTAAATCGTGGGTCGTGGGTCCGATTCCCTCCGCCGGCTTTAATCAAGTTAAGAGTCAAAAGCAGAAAAGAAAAAGTCCCGTTGTCTTCCTTTTTTGCTTTTGGCTTTTAACTTCCCTAAAAGTGGCAAGATTTCGAGAAGTCATCCGAAACCGTAATTTTTTTCTGCTGTGGATGGGCCAGATTATCTCTCAGCTCGGAGACAGGCTGAGCCAGATGGCGCTTATCGGGCTGGTATACCAGCGGGCTCCCGGCTCCTCCATGCAGATAGCCAAAATCCTCTCCTTCACCATCATCCCGGTATTCCTCATCGGGCCTGTGGCCGGCGTGTATGTCGACCGTTGGAATAGGCGCCGTACCATGTACATCTGCGATCTCCTCCGGGCGGGATTGATCCTGTGCATCCCGCTGTTCCTGTTTTACAAAAAAAGTTTCTTCCCTATATATATCATCATCTTTCTCACCTTCTGTATCGGCAGGTTTTTCGTCCCCGCGAAGCTCTCCATCATCCCGGAGCTGGTGGAACCAAAAGACCTGCTCCTGGCAAATTCACTGGTTAACACCACCGGAATGATCGCCGCGGTCGCGGGATTCGGGATAAGCGGATTGCTGGTACAATGGCTGGGCGCGCAAAAAGGGTTTTATTTCGACGCTTTGAGCTTCCTTATTTCCGGCATCTTTATTTTCCTGATCTCCATACGAACCGTTCATTCGGGACACCGCAAGGAAAAAGGAAGAGAACTGGTAGCCTTGATCAAAAAATCGCTTTGGGGCGAAATTAAAGAAGGATTTGTCTATTTCGCGAAGAACAAAAGCCTGCGTTTCACATCAATCATTATTTTCATCTTATGGTCGGCGCTGGGCGCGGTATATGTGGTATCTATCGTTTTTATACAGC
>JAQTZX010000148.1 GCA_028687525.1 Candidatus Omnitrophota bacterium | reverse complement strand
CACCAGGGAAGAGAAACTTGACGAATTCGGGCATGTCCGTTTGGGAGGGATAGGAGATCAGCTTGCCAAAGAGATCGAAAAACGAACAGGTTTTGAGACCAGGGTGAGTGTGCTCGGGCACATCCAGAGAGGCGGTTCCCCGACGGCTTTCGACCGGGTATTGGGAACCAGGTTCGGCGTAAAAGCGGTGGAACTCCTGAAATCGAAAATGTTCGGAAGAATGGTCGCGCTCTCCGGTAACAAAATTATTGACGTGCCTCTTGAAGACGCCGTAAAAGCCTTGAAGACGGTAGATTTGGAATTCTACCGTATTGCCCGGGAATTCTTTGGATAAACCAGGAATTTGCTTGAGGATGCCATGAGAGATAAAATCAAAGACCTTTTATTAGAAAGCATTCAGGTGAAGGAAGATTTGTTGCACGATTACATCGATAAAATAATCGAAATCAGCATACTTATTATCGACTCTCTTAAAAAAGACGGTAAAGTCATGCTGTTCGGCAACGGCGGATCGGCGAGCGACAGCCAGCATATTGCCGCGGAGTTGATCGGAAGATTCAAAAAAGACAGGAATGCCCTGCCGGCCGTCGCGCTTACCACCAATACTTCCATAATCACTTCGCTTGCCAATGATTACGGGTATGAGGTCGTTTTTTCGAAACAGATAGAAGCCCTGGGCCGGAAGAATGACGTTGCCATCGGGATTTCCACCAGCGGTAAAGCAAAAAACGTGGCCATGGCAATCAAACAGGCAAAAAAAATGGACATCAAGACCATTGCTTTAACCGGAGGCGACGGAGGAGATCTCGCGAAACTGGCGGATGTATCTTTGGTAGTTCCTTCAGCGGTCACCGCGCGTATCCAGGAAGCGCATATAACCATCGGGCATATCGTATGCGAGATAATTGAACAGACCTTGTGTTGAGAAAATCAACCATTCGACGCAGGCCACGGCTTCAGCCGTGGGCCTTTGCTCATGGTTCCGCCTCACGGCGGAAAACAAATGGTGCCACGGGGGGCTTGCCTGTGAGTCTTCACCCGATGATCAGAAATAAGATCAAAACATTGCCTCAACTGAAGAAAATTGTTTTTTCCCTCAAATCAAAAGGGAAAAAGGTTGTTTTTACCAACGGATGTTTCGATATCCTGCATGCCGGTCATGTGCAGTACCTTGAAGACGCGCGTAAAATGGGTAACGCTTTGGTAGTGGCGGTCAACAGCGACAGCTCGGTCAAAGCCATAAAAGGAAAAACGCGTCCTCTCGTGGCCGAAAAGGACAGGATACGGGTGATTGCCGCTTTGGAAAGCGTGGATTTTGTCGTTCTTTTTAAAGAATACACCCCTTTGCGGATTATACAGACTCTCATCCCGGATATCCTGGTGAAAGGATCCGATTGGGACAAAAACAAGATAGCAGGCGGAGATTTTGTCACCGCTCACGGCGGCAGTGTCCGCACAATCCGGCTTTTGCCGGGGCGTTCGACAAGCGGATTGATAAAAAAGATCCTGCATGCAGGGCGAGGGTGATGGCGAAACGTGACGCGCGCAGCCGGATCAGGCGTATCATAGACGCGAATTACAACAGGGCACTTGAGGGCTTGCGTGTCTGTGAAGAAATAACGCGGTTTATTCTTGATGATGGAAAACTTACCGCGCGGCTGAAACGGAACAGGCATTTGATATGCGCGGCCATGGTATCACGGCAGGACAGAAGGAAGCTTCTTGCATCACGCTCCACCGGTACCGACGTAGGAAAAAAGATCACCCTGGGGCTTGAAACAAAACGAGGGAATTACCGGGATATTTTTTTCGCCAATTTACAGAGGGTAAAAGAGTCCATACGCGTACTTGAAGAGTTTTCCAAGCTCACGGACGTTGAAATGGCGATGCGCTTCAAAAAAATCAGATACAGTGTTTATGAGATCGAGAAAAGCGTTGCTGCAAAAATCCGTTCTTTACGTAATATTGGATAAAGCTGTTTTAGGCAGGATACCTCTGGAGAATACTGCCGTAAAGTTACGGGATTCAGGAGCAGATATTGTCCAATTGAGGGATAAATTATCCGATAAACGCGCTGTTTTTGAGGAGGCCAAGCGTTTACGCGGGATATACGCCGGAACGAAAACGCTGTTTATTATCAATGATCACGTTGATATCGCCCTTGCCTTGAATTGCGACGGAGTTCATCTTGGGCAATACGATTTGTCTCTTGAAGCCGCGCGCAGGCTATTGGGCAGGGAGAAGATCATAGGGATTTCTTGTTCCACCTTACCGCAGGCCCGTGAGGCTCAAGAAAACGGAGCCGATTATATCGGAATCGGCCCTGTATTTCCCACCTCGACCAAATCGGATGCAAAAATGATCGGCCTGGGGTTGATAAAGCAGTGTAAAAAAAAATCACGGATACCGTTTTTTGCCATAGGAGGTATTGATACACAGTCCTTATCCGCCGTCTTGACTGCGGGAGCGGGAAGGGTTTGCGTTTGCGGCGCAATCTTGAAAGCAAGGAACATATCCCATACAGTCGGACAATTTAAACAAATTATGAACATCGGCGCGGATAAAATCGCGGCCGCCTGAAATTATCTGTTAACTTTGTTGATGTCTTAGTAACTGTTATTCAATATGACACAGCTTGAATCGGCCAGAAGTAATATCATAACTCCTTTGATGCGGACGATCGCTTCTTCTGAAGGCGTTTCCGCCGGTTTTCTCGTAAAGATGATCCGGGCCGGCAGGATCGTCATTCCCGCAAACAACGGGCGCCGGCTTCAGAAACCGTGCGGGATAGGATATGGGTTACGCACTAAAATAAACGCCAATATCGGTACTTCCACCGATAAACCCCGGATAGACGATGAACTGAAAAAACTGGCGGTTGCCGTCCGGTACGGTGCGGATGCCGTAATGGACTTGAGCATAGGCGGGAACCTTTCTGCAATCCGGGAAAAGATACTTGCAGCCTCCCGTGTTCCGGTGGGAACGGTGCCGGTATATGAAATCGCTGTACGCGCTCAAAATTCAAAAAAAAATTTCTTAAAATTTACAATTGATGATATACTGGATACTCTTTCCGCGCAGGCCGAAGCGGGCGTTGATTTTTTTACGATTCACGCGGGAGTAACCCGAAAAAGCCTTTCTTTTTTGAAAAAACAAAGGCGGATTCTGGGTATAGTTTCCCGCGGAGGGGCGATACTGGCCAGGTGGATGGTCCGGAACAATCGGGAGAACCCTTTTTTCGAGCATTACGATAAAATTATTGATATCGCGCGCCGGTACGACGTTACCTTAAGTTTGGGAGACGGTTTACGCCCGGGTTCGATACTGGATGCCACTGATCAGGCGCAGATCGCCGAGCTTAAAATACTGGGAGATCTTGCTTTGCGGGCGCAAAAAAGGGATGTTCAGGTTATGATCGAAGGCCCGGGGCATGTCCCGTTGGATCAAATCCGGAAAAATATGGTTCTTGAGAAAAAACTGTGCCATAGGGCGCCGTTTTATGTGCTCGGACCGCTGGTAACCGATGTCGCTCCAGGATATGATCACATTACTTCCGCGATAGGCGGTGCATTGGCCGCAGGCTTCGGCGCCGATTTCCTGTGTTACGTGACACCTGCCGAACATCTCCGCCATCCGGAAATCGAAGATGTCCGTCAGGGGGTTATAGCTTCAAAAATAGCCGCCCATGCCGGAGATATTGTAAAGGGGATACGAGGTGCCCGTGAATGGGACCGGAAAATGTCCGTCGCGCGAAACAGCCGGGACTGGAAAAAACAGATACTCTTATCCATAGATCCGGATAGAGCGGGAAAATACAGGGCTTCTTCAAAACCCGGGTTATCCGATGTTTGCACCATGTGCGGAAAATTTTGTTCCATCAAGCTGATGGAAAGCTGTAGTAAAAAACACCGCGGCTGAAGCCGCATCCGGCGCCGAATGGTCATCGGTCAACCGTTATCTAATATTGCGGGTGTAATTCAGTGGT